>CAKZOQ010000604.1 GCA_937136445.1 uncultured Gemmatimonadota bacterium | reverse complement strand
CGGGAGCAGGTGGCCCGACCCCTGGGCACCCTGGCCAACATGCTGGCCGCCCTCCGCGAGGGGGACTTCAGCATCCGGGCCCGGGTCGGGGAGACCTCGGACCCGCTGTCGCTGGCCTACATGGAGGTGAACGCCCTGGAGGAGGTACTCCGGGAGCAACGCCTGGGGGCGGTGGAGGCCACCGAGACGCTCCGGAAGGTCCTCGAAGAGATCCATGTGGCGGTCTTCGCCTTCGATCCCGACCGGACCCTCCGCATCGTGAACCGAGCCGGGGAACGGCTCCTGGGCCAGCCCGCCGAACGCCTCATCGGGAAGCCGGCGGAGGAGCTTCGGTTGGACGGCGGTCTGGAGGGAGTGGCGCCCCGCACCATCGAGGTGCACTTCCCCGGCGGCACCGGTCGATGGGAGCTTCGCCGGTCGGTGGTCCGGCAGGAGGGCTACCCGTTGCAGCTCCTCGCCCTCTCGGACCTGAGCCGGGCGCTCCGCGAGGAGGAGCGTCAGGCCTGGAAGCGCATCATCCGTGTCCTTTCGCACGAGATCAACAACTCGCTGGCGCCCATCAAGTCCATCTCCGGATCCCTGCAGGCCATGCTCGGGCGGGCGGAGCTCCCGGGGGATCTGGGCGAAGACGTGGAGCGGGGGCTCCAGGTGGTCTCCACCCGGGCGGAGGCGCTGGGGCGCTTCATGGCTTCCTACGCCAAGCTCGCCCGGCTCCCTGCGCCGGAGCGGACCCCCACCGAGGTGGGCCGACTCATCCAACGGGTGGCCCATCTGGAGACGCGCCTGCCGGTGCGGGTGGCGGGGCCGGAGAACGGAGAAGAGGTGGTCCTCCAGGCCGACGCCGACCAGCTCGAGCAGGCCCTCATCAACCTCATCCGGAACGCGGTGGACGCTACCCTGGAGGCCGACGGGCACGAGGCGACGGTGGTGCTGCGATGGCAGCTCCGGGGCCGCGAGCTCCACATCCTGGTGGAGGACGAAGGCCCCGGGCTCGGCGATACGGGCAACCTCTTCGTGCCCTTCTTCACCACCAAGCCCGGAGGGTCCGGCATCGGGCTGGTCCTTTCCCGTCAGATCGCGGAGAGCCACGGCGGCTCCCTGGTCCTGGAGAACCGTTCCGGGGCAGGGGGCGCCCGTGCCCGGATGATCCTGCCCATGGACGTCCCGGACTAGGGCGCCTCTGCCTCCACCCGGAGGGTTTCGTCCACCTCGACCCAGCGTCCGTCCCGGGCCTCCACGCGGACGGTGAGGATCCAGGATCCCGCCACGGGAAACGGGAGCGCTTCGGCCCGGTACAGCCCGGCACCCTGCCCTACGGCGGTATCCTGGGTGAGGACGATGCTGTCCCGGACACCCCGAAGGATGACCCGGTCGCCGTTCCGGGGGGACCAGTCCACCTCGGCGACTCGGACCTGGACGGCGGCGGTGCCCACCCGCGGCGGATCCGGCTCCACCGAGAGGGCCACCTGGAGGTCCGGGTCCCCTCGCCGCTCGGAGGCACACGCCGAGAGGGCCACGAGGAGGGCCAGCGCCAGATACCGCGCGGCGGGGGAGGTGGCGCGGGGGTGGTGGGAGGACGGCGGCATGGTGGTGGGCTCGGTGGGTGGGGGTGGCTCGCTCGGTCCCGTCGGACGCCGCCAAGATAGACCCCGGGGCCGCCGTGCCCAAATCCACGTCCCGACCACGCAACCCTCTCCGGGGAGGTCGTGTCCCACCCCATGAAGAACGACGGGAACCCTCCGTTCGACCGGAACGAAGACGGCCATGACCGAGACGGCTCGTTGG
>CAKZOQ010000603.1 GCA_937136445.1 uncultured Gemmatimonadota bacterium | reverse complement strand
TTGGTCGGTGGCAATGGCGCAGAGGACACACCCGTTCCCATCCCGAACACGGCCGTTAAGCTCTGCAGCGCGGATGGTACTGCCGGGGAGACCCGGTGGGAGAGTACGTCGCCGCCGACCTTCTTCACCCCCCAGCCCCCGTCAGCTTCCCCGCTGCCGGGGGCTGGTTGTGTTTCCCACCCTGCCTCCAGTTGCCAAGCCCACCTCGCCAGCCCGATCATGACGGCATCATGACGCTCCGACATCGCCTGAGCCACGTCGAGGGACGGGACACGGGAACGCTGGAAGCGATCCTCGCAGACCACCCGCCGGACGGGGCGCGTCTGGACGACCTCCTGGAGCTGGTGGAAGAGGCGGAGGCGCGCGTCCAGGAAGGCGCCACCTGGCTGCTCCGGAAGTACCTGGAGCGCGGGGTGGTGCTGTCACCGGCCCAGGTCCGTCGCCTGTCGGCTACCCTGGACGTGCTTCCGGAGGGCTGGGCACGTCTGCACCTTTGTCAGGCCGCCCGGTTCCTGAAGGTGCCGGAGGAAGCGGCGCCACGGTTCGCCTCCTTCTACCGGGCGTGCTGGAAGAGCCCCAACACCTTCCTGCGCGCCTGGGCCCCCGACGGGTTCATCCGCCTGGCCCAGGAGCATCCCGGCTGGATCGAGGAAGCGGAGGCACTGCTCGCCGAGGCCCTGGGCGATCCGGCAGCATCCGTCCGGGCCCGAGCTCGGCGCCTCGTGGCCCAAGATGCCTGAAGGAGCGCGCTACGCGCCGCCGTTCGCAAAGGGCGCACCCAGCGCCCGCACCGCCGCCTGGGGATCGTCGGCGCCCATCACCGCGCCCACCACCGCCACCCCCGCCGCGCCGGTGCCGGCCACCTCCGGAGCCCGCGCCGCCGTGATCCCCCCGATGCCGACCACCGGGATCCGCACGGCCTCCACGATGCGGCGCAGCCCCGCCACCCCGATGACCTGGCCGGTGTCCTCCTTCGTGGCCGTCGAATACACGGTGCCGCACCCCAGGTAGTCGGCGCCGTCCGTCACGGCCTGACGGGCGACCCCCACCTGGTCGGCGGAGCGGCCCACCAGGAATCCCTCGGGGGCGCGGCCACGGACGGCGGAGACGGGAAGGTCCTCCGGGCCCACGTGCACCCCGTCGGCCTCCAGGGCCAGCGCCACGTCCAGCCGGTCGTTCACGAAGAGGAGCGCGCCCCACCGTCGGGTGAGGGCCCGAAGCTCCTGGCCCACGTCCAGGAGCTCCCGGGCCGACGCCCCCTTGTTGCGCAACTGGACCGCCCGTGCACCCCCTCGGAGCGCCGACTCCACCACCTCGGGCACCGAGCGAGGTGAAGCCAGCGCGGCGTCGGTGACCACCAGGACCCGCAGGGCCTCGCGAAGAGGAGGAGGCGTGGATCGCGGTGCGTTCACCCCGTCACCTCCCGTCGCTCTCCCGGGCGAGGCTGTCGAGCATGCGGCGGGAGAGGGCCTTGGCCCGATTGTGCTCCGCCAACGTCCGGCTGAACACATGACTCCCGTCGGGGCGGGCGACGAAGTACCAGAAGGATTCGTCGGCCGGCCAGAGGGCGGCGTCCAGGGCGCGCTCGCCGGGGGCCCCGATGGGTCCGGGGGGCAGGCCCGCCTGCGTATAGGTGTTGTACGGGTCGTCCGCCACCGAATCGATGGCGGCGTAGAGGAGCCGCTCCCTCGGCCCCCCCAGCGCGTACTGGACGGTGGGATCGGCCTGGAGAAGCCACCCGTCCCGGAGGCGGTTGTGGTATACCGAGGCGATGCGGGGCATCTCCTCCACCTGGCGGGCCTCCGCCTGGATGATGGAGGCCAGGGTCACCAGCTCCCGCTCGCTCAACTCCAGCGAATCCAGGCGAGCTCGCCGCTCCGGCGTCCAGACCGAGCGGTAGCGGTCCACCATGGTCTGGAGGACCCTCCTCGGGGCCACACCCGGGGCGAAGCGATAGGTGTCCGGGAAGAGGTAGCCCTCCAGGGTGGGGCCCGGCAGATCCCAGTCCTCCCAGAGGGCCGAGTCGGCCACCAGCGCCTGGATGGAATCCTCTTGCACGTCGCTCAGCGCAGCGATGCGTGGCGCGATCTGGGCCAGGCGGAACCCCTCGGGGATGGTCAGGGGCTCGGTGGCCACCGTTCCCCGGGTGAGGGCGTCCAGGACCTCGCCCCATCCGGCCTCACCCGGCAGGACGTAGCCCCCGGACTTGATCTGGCGGTCGGCTCCCCGGATCCGCGCGTAGAGGCGGAAGGCGGTGGGAGAGCCCACCAGCCCCCGGGCTACCAGCGTGTCCGAGACCTCCGCGAACCCGGCGCCGGCGGGCACGGTGAAGGCCACCGGGCCCTCGGGATCCACCCCTCCGCAGGCGCTCCCGACGACGACGGCCAGGGCGCCCACCAGCGCCGCGCGCCTCCTCGTCCTCCCTGCGGTGTGCACCTCCAGCGTCACGGGGCGGCTCCGTCCAACCAGGATTGCAGGATCAGGGCGGCGGCGGCGGCGTCGATGCGCCCCTTCTCCTCCCGGTCGCTCTTCTTGAGGCCGATGCTCCGGATCGCCTGCTCGGCCAGCACCGAGGTCATGCGCTCGTCCACGTAGACCACCGGAATCTCCAGACGCCGCTCCAGTTCGCTGCCAAGCCTCCGTACCTCCGCACACCACTCGTTCTCTTCCCCGTCCAACCCCAGGGGGAGCCCTACCACCGCCTGCCCCACCTCGTGGGCCCGGGCCAGCTCGCCCATCCGACGCCAGGGAGGACGCTTGCCACGCCGCCGCGTGACGGTCTCCAGGGGGGAGGCGAGGGTGCCGGTGGGATCGCTGACGGCCAGGCCGATCCGCTTCTCACCGAAATCCACCCCAAGGGCACGCACTTCGTCTCCGGAGCTCAGAGCGACGCCAGCGCGCCGTCCAGGTCCGCCCCATCAAGGAGGGAGCCGTACAGGTCGTGGATGGCGTCCTCCGAGCCGAAGGCGAAGGCGCACCGGTGGTCGCCCCGGGCCCGGCAGGAGACCTCCAGGACCGCCACCGGACCTCCGGCGCCCTCTGTGAGGAGACCCGAGAGATACCCGCTGGTGAAGGAGCAGGAGGCCTGCTCACGGTCCTCGTCGCCGGCTTCCTCGGCCTCGACCCAGTCCGTGCTCACCAGCAGCCCCACCCCGTCGTGGACCGCCTGGTGCTCGAGCCGGCCCCACCCCCGTCGTCGGAGGCCGTCGGAGAGGCGACTCCAGAAGACGCCACTGGGCGTGTCCGAGGCTCCGTCCGACGTGTCGAAGAGGCGCGCGGCGGCGCTGGTTCCGGCGGCGAATCCGGCGGCGTGCAGGGCGTGGATGGTGGGCAGGGCCCCCGCCTCCTTCGCCAGCTCCCTGCGAAGCGTGGCGAAGATCGACGCCGGGAGGGCGACGTCCCGAGGGGGTCCGTGTGGGGGACTCATGCGGTCTCCTGTCTCGTCCAGCGGGTGAAGATGCTAATATAGAACACTCGACGAGACTCCGAACGGGCGACCCGCCCATCTTCGGGAAAGGAACCCATGGAATACGATCACGAAGGACAGGTTTTCAACTTCCTCACCGGGCTCGTCCTGGGGGCCTTCATCGGCGCCGGGGCGGCGCTCCTCTCGGCGCCCCAGAGCGGTCGCCGGACGCGGCGCAAGATCAAACGCGTCGCCTCCGGAGCCCGGGACACCGCCGGAGACCGCTGGGAAGCTCTGGCCGACGACGTGAAGGACCGCGTGGACGACGCCCTCCGCGGTGCCCGGGAGCACTTCCCGACTTCCTGACGTCCTGGCGCCGCCGACGCCTGAGCGGGTCATGATCCCCTCGCGGGTCATCGAGCGAAAGCGGGACGGCGAGACCCTCACCCCCGAGCAGCTCCGCGCCTTCCTCCAGGGCTACCTCGAGGGCCAGGTGGAGGAGTACCAGATGTCGGCCTTCCTCATGGCCGTCTACCACCAGGGAATGGACCCTGGGGAGACCGACGTCCTGGTGGATGTCATGCTCCGCTCCGGCGTGGTGTTGGATCTGAGCGATCTGCCGGGTCCGCGGGTGGACAAGCATTCCACCGGCGGCGTGGGCGACAAGGTGTCCCTGGTCCTGGCGCCCCTCGCTGCCGCCTGCGGACTCTACGTGCCCATGATGTCGGGGCGGGGCCTGGGGCACACCACGGGGACGCTGGACAAGCTGGAGGCCATCCCGGGCTTCCGGACCCAGCTGGAGCTTCCCCGCTTCCGGGAGATCCTCGCCGAGCTCGGGTGCGCCATGATCGGGCAGACCCGGGAGATCGCACCTCTGGATCGCCGCCTCTACGCTCTCCGCGACGTCTCGGGGACGGTGCCGGCCATCCCCCTGATCGCCGCCAGCATCATGAGCAAGAAGCTGGCCGAAGGCCTGAACGGACTCCTCCTGGACGTGAAGGTGGGCGACGGGGCCTTCCTTCCCGCGGAGGAGGACGCGCGGGAGCTCGCCGAAACCATGGTCCGCGTGGGCACGGGTCGAGGGCTGGACACGGTGGCGCTCCTCACGGCCATGGATCGCCCGCTGGGCGCCGCCGTGGGCAACGGGCTGGAGACGGCCGAGGCCATCCGGAGCCTCCGAGGGGAGGGGCCGGACGACCTTCGCGATCTGGTCCTGGCCGAGGTGACGGAGATGATCCTCCTCGGGCAGGGTACGCCCGACCGGGAGTCGGCGCGGGCCCGGGCCGTGGACGCGTGGGGGAGCGGCGCGGCCCTGGAGCGGTTCCGGCGCCTGGTGGAGGCCCAGGGAGGGGATCCGGGGGTGGCGGACGATCCGTCGCTTCTCCCCTCGGCGCCGGAGCAGCGGGTGGTATCGGCGGATCGAAGCGGCACCGTCACCTCGGTGCGGCCACGGGTCCTCGGCGAAGGAGTGGTCCGGTTGGGTGGGGGGCGCC
>CAKZOQ010000602.1 GCA_937136445.1 uncultured Gemmatimonadota bacterium | reverse complement strand
GGGCGCCGCGGCGACGGGGGAGGGGGGCGGCGTGCCGAACGACGCCCGGGCCATGCTGTCGCTCCTGGAGCAGGCCGTCCAGTCGGTCCAGGCGGGGGTCACCATCGCCGACGCCCGGGAACCGGATTGGCCCCTGGTCTACGTCTCCGAGGGCTTCAGCCGCATCACCGGCTACTCCACGGACGAGGTGGTGGGTCGGAACTGCCGGTTCCTCCAGGGACCGGAGACCGACGAGTCGGTGGTCGAGGGCATCGGGGACGCCCTGGACAAGGGCCGTGCGCTCCAGGTCACCCTCCAGAACCATCGGAAGGACGGCACCGTCTTCTGGAATCGGCTGAGCCTGAGCCCCCTCCGGAACGCCTCCGGGGACATCACGCACTTCGTCGGGATCCAGGAGGACGTCACCGAGCATCGGCGCATGGGTCGGGAGATCGGGATGGCCGACCGGCTCAATTCGGTGGGTAGCCTCGCCGGCGGCATCGCCCACGACATGCGGAACGTGCTGGCCAGCGCCAAGCTTCTCCTCCAGCTCGTTCTGGACCAGGAGGGGCTACCCCAGGAGGCGAAGGAGGACCTCGAAGAGGCCGATGAGGTCCTCTCCCGGGGTGAGTCGGTCACCTCGCAGCTCCTGGCCTTCGCCCGGGAGCAGCCCCTGGAGATGCGGGTGGTGGACCTGGGCCAGGTCATCCGTGACCGCGCCAGATTCCTCCGCCGCTTTCTCCGGGACAACATCTCGGTGTCGGTGGACACCCGCCACGACCTCTTCGTCGAGGTGGACGAAGGCCGGTTGGACCAGGTGATCTTCAACCTGGCCACCAACGCCGAGCAGGCGATGCCGACGGGTGGCCACCTCGACTTCCGTCTTCGGGAGCAGCTCGGATCGGAGCTGCGGGGGGCCGTCGCCTCCTTCCAACCCGAGCTGGAGCGGGACTTCGTGGTGGTGAGCGTCCAGGACGACGGGGAGGGGATGGAGGAAGCGGTGCGGAGCCGGGCCTTCGACCCCTTTTTCACGGGACGCTCCGAGTCCGGCGGCACGGGGCTCGGTCTGGCGTCGGTCTTCGGCACCATGGACCAGTTCGGTGGCGCGGTCTGGATCGACTCGGTGCCCGGGGAAGGCACCACCGTCCACCTGGCCTTCCCGCGGACCGAGCCGCCCGACCCCGAAGGCGTGAGCGAGGTGGAGCCCTTCAGCCTGCCCACGCGCTCCCTGACGATCCTCCTTGCAGAGGACGAGGGGGTCCTGCGCCGGACCCTGTCGAAGGCGCTCTCCGCCGAGGGCCACCACGTCCTTCCCGCGGCCGACGGAGACGCCGCCCGGGCCCTCCTCAAGACCCGCCCCGACGCCATCGACATCGTCATTTCGGACATCATGATGCCGGAGATGACGGGGGTGGAGCTGGCGGAGTTCGTCCATGGGCTCCGACCGGAGCTGCCGGTGCTCCTGGTGTCGGGCTACTCCACCGAGCAGCTGGGCCACCTGGGTCGGAACGTCCGATTCCTCAGCAAGCCCTTCGAGCTGCCGACGATGCTCTCCATCATCATCGCCATGACGGAAGCGGAGAGCCGGCGTGGCCGTTAGTCGGGGACGGCGGGGGCCGAGTCGCTCCGTTCCTCCCGGCTGGATGGCCGATCCCCTCCGCGGACGAGCATCTCGAGCTGGCCCAGGAGGGTGTCGTCCCCGGCAGCGCTGGCCCCGAAGAGGCCGTCCTCATTGCCCTCCTCCTCCATCCCCTGGACCGCTCCGTGGAGGTTCAGCCAGAGGTCCCAGCGCTCGCTGAGGCGGAGCACGGAGTAGAAGAGGCGAGGGCGGCGGCCCTGTCCGGCGAGGAGGTCCAGCACCATGGCGCCCAGGGAGAGATTGAAGACGGCGAAGTCCTTGAGGCCGTCCAGCACCAGCTTGAGCTGGAAGATGAGGAAGTCGCGCACCGTGATGTCTCGTTCGGCCACGGTCATGGGGCGTTCTCGATCCATGGAGGGAAGGGGTCCGGCGGAAGGGGTGGGTTCAGGTGGCCTTACGGACCCGGCCGCTCGAGGATTCAATCGCGGCCGGCGTACCCACGGCGGACGACGAAGCTACACCCGACCGGTGGTCCAGGAACCTTCCCCGAAGGCCGACGTAGGACCGAGACAACATCACGGCGCCCCCGCCCGCCGGACCCTCCCGACCCACTCACCCATGCGGACCATCTCCTGGCGTCGTGTCGCCTGGACCGTCGCGGCCTTCGCGGCGGTAGGGGTCAGCGCCGGGACGACGGGTTCCGAGGCCCTCGGGACCGAATGGTCGGCACTCCAGGCCCAGCAGCCACCTCCGCCTGGTCGACCCTCGGCCCAGGAGCGGGCCGATGTCCTGCGCCTCCCTCCCGAGGACGAGCCAGCCGGGCGCCACGCCTTCTATTGGACCCGGGCCGTCTACTCCGGCTCCCGGGGAGGGTGGTGGGGCCGCGGCCGCCCGGCCTGGGCCACCGACTTCCCCAAGGGTGACCGCCAGTTCCTGGTGGTGCTCCAGCGCCTGGTCCAACTCGACGCCTACGACTTCGAGAACGCCGTCCGCCTGGACGATCCGGAGCTGCGTCGCTTCCCTCTGGTCTACGCGGTGGAGGTGGGACACATGAACCTCACCGACGAGGAGATCCGGGGGCTGCGGGGCTTCCTGGAAGCCGGCGGCATGCTCCTGGTGGACGACTTCTGGGGTGGCCGGGAGTGGGCCCAGTTCGAGTACAACATGGCCCGGGTCCTCCCCAATCGGCCCATCGTGGAGATCCCGCCGGACCACCCCCTCTTCTCGGCCCACTACCAGATCGACGAGATCAAGCAGGTACCCGCCCGGGGTCGGGGGATCCGGGGCCGACCCACCTGGGAGCGCCCCGACGCGCAGACGCCCCACGTCCGCGGCATCTTCGACGAGGAGGGGCGCCTCATGGTCGTCATCAACTTCAACACCGACCTGGGCGACGCCTGGGAGTGGGCGGAGGACCCCTACTACCCTCTGGAGTACTCCACCTTCGCCTACGAGCTGGGTGCGAACATGATCGTCTACGGCATGAGCCACTGACCCGGCCGGCGGACCCATGGACGCGCTCTTCGAGTTCCTCTTCAAGTATCGGCCGCTGGTGTTCGAGCAGGGCGAGTTCGCCCTGGGTGCGCCAGGGTCCCTCCGGGTGGGGCTCCTCGCCGCCGGCATCGTGGGCGCCATCGCCGTGGCCACCTACACCCTGGCCCGGGCAGACTCCTCGGCGGGCGAACGGACGGCCATGGCGGGACTTCGGGTGGCCCTTCTGGCCGTCCTCCTCTTCTGTCTCCTCCGGCCGACCCTCGTCCTCTCCACCGTGGTGCCGCAGCAGAACTTCCTGGGGATTCTGGTGGACGACTCCCGGAGCATGCAGCTCGCCGATCAGGACGGCGTCACCCGGGGCGAGTTCGTACGCGAAGCCTTCGATCCCGAGACGAGCCAGCTCCTCCGTGAGTTGGGGGAACGCTTCACGCTGCGCTTCTTCCGGTTCGCCTCCGACGCCTCCCGCCTCGAGGGGCCCGAGGAGCTGACCTTCGAGGGAACCCATACCGACCTGGGCTCGGCGCTGGACGTGGCCCGGGAGGAGCTTTCCGGGGTGCCACTCTCCGGGCTCGTCCTCCTGAGCGACGGTGCCGACAACACCGACCGACCGGTGACGGAGTCGCTGGTGCCCCTCCAGGCCTCCGGTGTGCCGGTCTTCACCGTGGGGCTGGGCGAGGAACGGGTGGAGCCCGACATCGAGCTGGGTCGGGTGGAGCTCCCCCGGGCGGTGCTGGAGGGGAGCTCCCTGATGGTGGACGTGGTGGTGACCCAGACGGGCTTCGGTCGGGCCACGGTCCCGGTGATCATCGAGGACGACCGTCAGATCCTGGCGGAGGAGGAGGTCACCCTCGGGCCCGATGGTGAGCCGGTGGTGACCCGCATGGCCTTCCAGCTCGACGTCACCGGACCCCGGCGCGTGCGCTTCCGCATCCCGCCCCAGGAGGGGGAGCGGGTCCAGGAGAACAACGCCAGGGACGTCTGGATCGAGGTCCAGGGGAACCGGGAGAAGATCCTCTACCTGGAGGGCGAGCCCCGCTTCGAGGTGAAGTTCACCCGCCGGGCCGTCGCCGACGACGAAAACCTCCAGGTGGTGACCCTCCTGCGCACGGCGGAGAACAAGTTCTACCGCATGAGCGTGGACGACCCGGAGGAGCTCGCCGGAGGTTTCCCCCGCACCCGTGCTGAACTCTTCCAGTACCGCGCCCTCATCCTCGGGAGTGTGGAAGCCTCCTTCTTCACCCAGGATCAGCTCCAGATGATCGCCGACTTCGTCTCCGAGCGGGGTGGAGGTCTTCTCATGCTGGGCGGCCGTTCCTCGTTCGCCGAGGGCGGGTGGGACGGAACCGCGGTGGCGGAGGTGCTCCCGGTGGTGCTCCAGGATGCGCCCGTCACCCGACCCGGCCAGGAGGGCGCCGCCTTCCTCACTGAGCTGGACGTCTCCCCCACCCCCGCCGGTCAGGCCCACGCCGCCCTCCAGCTCGGGGAGGACTACGAGGATCCGGTGGCCCGCTGGGAGTGGCTCCCTCCCCTCACCGGCGTGAACCGGATCACCGAAGTGAAGCCCGGCGCCACGGCGCTCCTCACCGGCGCCCTCCCCGACGGAGGCGAGCCCCAGGTCGTCCTCGCCCACCAGCGCTACGGTCGGGGCAAGGCGTTGGCCTTCACCGCCCAGGACTCATGGACCTGGCAGATGCACGCCGACGTCCCGGTGGACGACAACAGCCACGAGACCCTCTGGCGCCAGATCCTGCGGTGGCTCGTGGATGGCGTCCCCGAGGCGGTGTCGGTGACGGTGGACCGGGAGCAGGTGGAGTCGGGGCAGGCGGTGGGGCTCGTCGCCACCGTCGGGGACTCCACCTACCTGGAGGTGAACGACGCCCGTGTGGAGGCGCGCATCACCCGGCCCACCGGGCTGGTGGACACCCTGCCCCTGGAGTGGACGGTGGAGCGGGACGGCGAGTACCGCGCCGACGTCGTTCCTCTGGAAGAGGGGGACTACGAGGTGGAGGTGGTGGCCCTGCGAGGCGACGAGGAGTTGGGTCGGGACGTCACCTATCTGCATACCGCCCCCAGCGACGACGAGTACTTCGGAGCCGGGCGACGCACCGCGCTCCTGCAGCGGATCGCCGACGAGACCGAGGGTCGCTACTACAGCCCCTCCACCCTCTCCTCCCTCCCCGACGACATCTCGGTGACGGGCGCCGGCGTCACCCTCACCGAGGAGCGGGACCTCTGGGACATGCCCGCCCTCTTCCTCCTCATGATCACCCTCATGGGAGCGGAGTGGGGCTTCCGCCGCCTCCGGGGGATGGCATGAGGAGCCCTGTTCCGCATCCCCCGGGACGACTCGCCCTGGCAGGGACGCTGGTCTGCCTGGCCCTGGGGTTCGCCGCCCCCCTCGCCTCGGCGAGCCTGGCGGCCCAGGAGAGCTGGGTGGTGCTCGTGGCTGGGCTTGGAGGCACCCAGGAGTACCGTGACGAGTTCCGCGGCTGGACGGAGGAGTTGCACCGGGCGCTGGTGGAGGACCGGGGCGTCGCTCCGGAGCGGATCCGTGTGTTGGGCGAGCAGCCGGACGCCAGCCCGATTGTGGAGGAGCGCTCCACCCGGGCCAACGTCCTCCAGGTGCTGGGTGAACTCGCCGGGACGGTGGGCCCCGAGGACCGGGTGGTCCTGGTCCTGGTGGGTCACGGAACCGCCCAGGGCTCCGACGCGCAGTTCAACCTTCCGGGACCGGATCTGGGGCCGGAGGACTTCGCCGGAGCGCTCATGGCCTTCCCCACCCAGACGCTCGCGCTGGTCCACACCGGGAGTGCCAGCGGCGGCTTCCTCCCACCCCTCTCCGGCGAAAACCGGGTGGTCATCACCGCCACCCGCTCGCCTCGGGAGCGGAACGCCACCGAGTTTCCGGGCTTCTTCGTGGAAGCCCTTTCCGGCGATGGGGCCGACCTGGACAAGGACGGACGCGTGTCCCTCCTGGAGGCCTTCCAGTACGCCAACCTGGAGACCGCCCGCTTCTACGACGAGGAGGGCGAGATCCTCACCGAGCACGCCGTCCTGGACGACAACGGGGACGGCGAGGGGAGTCGCGACCCCGGCACGGAGGCTCCCGACGGACGGCTCGCCGCCCGCATCCACTTCGGTGGGGGCACCGGTGGAGCCGTCACGGGCACTCCCGCCGCTGCGGTGGACGATCCGGAGCTCGCAGCCCTCTACGCGGAGCGCACGGCCATCCAGGAGCAGATCGACGGGCTCCGGGCCAGCCGCGACAGCATGGAGCAGGAGGCCTACGACGACGCGCTGGAGGAGCTCCTGGTGGAGCTGGCCCTTACGAACCGGGAGATCCGCGCCACCGAGGACGGGGGGAGATGAGCACCCTCGCCCGCCCGGCCCGGTTCGCCCGCACGCCCGTTGCCGTGATCGCCCACCCGGTCTGGATCGCCCTGCTGGCCGGCCTGGCCCTTCTCCCGGCCCCCACCACCGCCCAGACCCCGGACGCCGCCCTGGAAGCATACCACACCGGTGCCTGGGGCCAGGCGGAGGACCTTCTCCGGGACCGCCTGGAAGACGACCCCACCGACGCCGAGGCCCGCCGCACCCTGGTCCGGCTCCTCACTGGGACGGGCGCCTTCGACG
>CAKZOQ010000601.1 GCA_937136445.1 uncultured Gemmatimonadota bacterium | reverse complement strand
ACGCCGTGCTCCACCGCCTGCTCCAGGAACTTGCTGAACTTGCTGAAGCCCAGCTCCGTCTCGTCGAAGGAGCGATCGCGCTCGAGCAGCTTTCGCTTCACGTCTGAGTCACGCACGGGTTCGCGGCCCTGGCCCTTCAGGTACTCGAGTACGTCGGTGAGGAGGTCGTAGGCCGCCTGCAGCGGATCCTCGGAGGAGGAGATGCTCGCCGAACTCGGGCTGGAAGGCTGGGAGGACCCACGCCCCCGACCCCGTCCAGAGTCCCGACGTCCGCCCCGTCCGCCGTTCCGGGAGGAGCGACCACGGGAGGACGAGGAAGAGGAAGAGGAGGAGCGCCCGGAGGAGGACGAACCGCCGCCCCGCGGGAGCGAGACCTCGTACTGGCCGTTGTCCATCTTCCGGAGCTTCACCAGCCCGCGGGAGGATGCCTCCGCCAGAAACTTGCTGAACTTGCTGAAGCCGAAGCTCCCCTCGTCGAAGGAGGAGTCGATCTCCTGCATGACCTGCTTGAGACGGTCGGACCGCATGACGTCGTCCCGGGAGATCATCTTCTTCAGGGCCTGGGTGGTGAGCACCCACGGATCCTGGGTCTTCTGATCGGACTCGGTGGTCTTCCGGAGTCCGGTGAGGCTGGTGTAGCTGTAGTACTCGTCACAGTTCTGGACGAGGATGTCGGAGCTGGACTCCTGGATCCCCACACCGATGACGTACTTGCCGTACTCCTTCAGCTTCAGGACGAGGCTGGAGAAATCGGAGTCCCCGGTGAGGAGGATGTAGGTGCCGATCTCGGGACGGGTGAAGACGAGCTCCATGCCGTCGATGGCCATGCGAATGTCGGTGGCGTTCTTCTTGTTGCTCCCGTAGGCCGGGGCAAAGATGAGATCCACCGAGGCCTCGGAGAGGGGCACGATGTACTGCGGGTAACGGCGCCAGTCGGCATAGGCGCGCTGGACGCTCACCTTCCCCTTGATGACGTCTGAATCCAGGAGGCTCTTGAGCTCCTTGGACAGGTCGCTCCGCATCCCCATCGTGACGTTGTCGAAGTCGATGAGGAGGGCGGCATGGGGAGATTCATTGCCGCCGGGGGCTCCGTGGGGCGCACGGGTGTAGGGCGTACTCATGTGGTCTCGCTGGGCTGTGAAGAGATCTCGCCGCGAGACCTCCCCACCCCGTGTCCGTCCGTTCGGAGCGAAGCTCGGGGTAGGGGAAGCCTTTCTCGGCGCCGGTCGGTCCGGCGCGTGCGACGATCAGATGGCCGGATCGACCTCCGCCTGAACCAGGCGGGCCAGTTCAACCCGACGGATCGTGCCGGTTCCCGTCCGGGGGAAGGCGTCGAAGAACCGGACCCGGTCCGGGACCTTGGCCGCCGCGAGCGTATCACGGCACCAGGTCTCCAGCTCGACGTCCGTCACGATCGCTCCCTCGATGGGCACGACACATGCGCAGACGGCTTCTCCCAGGATGGGGTGGGACACGCCCACCACCGCGCTCTCCTGGACCGCCGGGTGCGCATCGAGTCGAGACTCGACCTCCCGGGGGTGAATAGTGAAGCCAGATCGAATGATAACGTCTTTTTTGCGGCCCACCAAATGGACGAACCCCTCCTCGTCCACCATGCCCAGGTCCCCCGTGTGGAGGAAGCCCTCCGGATCCACGGCGGCCCGCGTGTCGGTGGGCTGCCGGTAGTATCCCAACATCACGCCGGGCCCCCGGACGGCGATCTCGCCCACGCTCTCCACCGGCAGCTCGACGCCGTCCCGCTCCAGGATGCGCACCTCCGTCCCCTCCAGCGGCACCCCCACGGTGAAGGCCCGCTTCTCCGCTGTGTGGTCCGGCCGGGAGACGCACACCGTCGACGAAGCCTCGGTCACCGAATAGGCCACGAGGACCGTGCCAGCGAGCTCCGATCGGATCCGCTCCACCAGCTCGTCGCTGGTGGGGGCGCCGGCCACGAGGGCCACCCGGAGCGATCGCAGATCACGGGGCTCCCGCTCCTGCTCGCGGAGCTCCTCAAGGAAGGTGGTGGGGACGCCGTAGTGCACCGTGGCCTCCGCCGACTCCACCCGCTCCAGGCGGCGGCCGGGGTCGGCGCCGTCCTCCAGCAGGAGCGACGCCCCCGCCATGAGGGTGGAGAGGATCCCCGGGCCCAGACCGAAGACGTGGAAGAGGGCGGAGACGCCGGTGATCCGATCGTCGGCGGAGCGCTCCAGCGCCGCCGCCGTGCCTCCCGCCGCGAACAGGAGATTCCGGTGGGAGAGCTCCACCCCCTTGGGCTTGCCGGTGGTGCCGGATGTGTAGACCAGGGCGAAGGCATCGTCCGACGGATCCACCTCCGAGCCCTGGAAGTCCCGGCCTGCCCCCGCCGAGACCAGGTCCTCGTACTGGAAGATGCGGTCGTCGTACCAGAGGTCCTCTTCGCCCACCGTCACCAGATACTGGAGGGCGGGCAGCCCCACCAGGAGATCCTCGAAGAGCTGGAGGAAGTCCACGCCGTAGGCGGACTCGGCGGTGACGGCGGCGACGGCCTCGGAGTGACGAAGGGTGTACTGGAGCTCGGTGGGCGTGAGGCGGGGATCCAACGGCACGATGACCGCCCCGAGCTTGGCGGCGGCGAAGAGCCCCACCACGAATTCGGGACAGGGCGGGAGGATGAGCGCCACCCGGTCGCCCGGTTCCACCCCGAGCTGGGCCAGCCCCGCCGCAAGGGATTCCGAGCTGGACTCCACCTCGGCGTAGGTGACCGCCTCGCCGGCGTGGTGCAGGAAGGCTCGTCCCGGGTCCGTCGTGGCGCGGGTGCGGAGAACCGAGGCGACAGACTGTCCTTCCAAGCGCTCGATGAGCGCCATGCGACCTCCTGCAGGGGACACGCGAATGGGAGCCCTGATTATAGAAACGAGAGCGCTTGCTCCACCACCTCACGCACGGCCGCGGGATCGACCTCCCGGCTCCAGCCGTGGTCGGGACTGGCCCGTCCCGCCTCCTCCAGAAGGACGAAGCGAGGCCGTCCCGCCCGAGCCTTCTTGTCGGCGCCCAGGTAGGAGAGCACCTGGTCGGCGGTGGCGTCCAGCTCCACCCGTCCCCCCAGGCCGAAGGGCGCCAGCGCCGCCTCCAGCTCCGCCCGGGTCCCCGGGGCCGTGACGCCCACCAGCTCGCCCAGCTCCGCCTCCAGCACCATCCCGTGTGCGACTGCGGTGCCGTGTCCCAGGGTGTAGCCGGAGGCCGCCTCCAACGCATGCCCCAGGGTGTGGCCGAAGTTGAGGATCTGCCGAAGCCCCCCCTCTCGCTCGTCCCGGCTCACCACCTCGGCCTTCAGCTCCACGGAGCGGAGGACCGCCGGGGCCACGGCCACCGCCTCTCCCGCCAGGAGCTCCTCCGCGTCGTCCACCAGGGCGGCCAGGTAGGCGGCGTCCCGGACGGCGCCGTGCTACAGCGCCTCCGCCAGCCCCTGGGCCCGCTCCGCCTGTGGGAGGGTGCGGATCGTCTCCGGGTCCGCCACCACCACCTGCGGGGCGTGGAAGGCACCCACCAGGTTCTTGCCGGCGGGTGCATCCACCCCCGTCTTCCCCCCCACCGAGGCGTCGATCATGGCCACGAGGCTGGTGGGTACCTGGACCACCGGAACACCTCGCAGATAGGTCGCCGCCACGAAGCCGGCGAGGTCTCCGGTGACACCACCCCCCACCGCCACCACCACCGTGTCGCGTCCGAAGCCTCTCTCCAGGAGTGCGTCGGTGAGGCGGGCCCACTCGGTGCGGTTCTTGGAAGCCTCGCCCTCCGGAAACGAAACGAGCTCCGCCTCCAGCCCGTCGGCCCGGCACTCCTCCACCACCTCGCCGCCGTAGAGCTCGGCCACCCGGTCGTCGGAGATCACGGCGTAGCGGTGGGCCGGTGCGTCGTCCCGGAGGATGTCCGGCAGCTCCTTCAGGATGCCCGACGCCACATGTACCTGGTAGCGGCCCGACGCCGCCTCCACCCCGACGGACCTGCGGGAGGTGCTCACCGCCCGCCGGCCTCCACCGTCACCGTGACCACTACGTCGTCGGGCAGGCCCACGCGGAGGAGCGCCGTCGGAGCGGCGGCCTCGGGCACCGACCGGAGGGTGGCAGGTCGGGGGAAGCCTCCGAGGTGGGGCGTCAGCTCCGCCACGAAGCCGTTCCGTGCCGCGGCGTCGTCCCAGGCCACCGCCAGGAGGAGGCCGGAGGAGCCGTCGGGACCCTCCACCAGGGCGAACCGGTCCCCGCCCCACCCCACCGCCCGAGTGGCGGCGGCGTCTCCAGCATGGGTGGCGAGGAGGATCTCCAGCTCCAGCCGGCCCAGGTCGTCGCTGTCCACGACCGTCCACCCCTCGGGAAGCTCCAGCCGCACATCGAGGGGGGCATCGCTCAGGTCACCCTCCAGCACCTGCTCGGTGCTCGCCGGCAGGTAGTCGCCGAAGGGCGGCACCCGGCCCTCCCGAACCCAGAGGCGCTGGACGAAGCCAGCGCCCTCCAGGTACGGGAAGAGGAGGGACTCCTGGATCACCCGGGGGGCGCCGGCCAGCGCCGGGAACTGCTGACGCATCCCTTCCAATGCCGGCCGGAGGGTCTCGGAGAAGTCCGGGACCTCGGCGAGGTCCACCGGTCGTCCCTGGAGCTGTTCGGTGAGGAACTCCAGCATCACCAGGGTGGCGTGGCCCTCCACCGCGGCATGGGCCGCCGTGGCCCGGTCGTTCCCCCGCTCGGGATCGGTGATAGCCGGCAGGTCGGCGGACTGGTCCTGGACGGCGTGGACCAGCTCGTGGACCAGCAGCCCCTGAAGCGCCTCCGGAGGCTGATCCTCCAGGATGAAGAGGGCGGTGGAATCGGGTTCGTAGAAGCCCGCCACCTGCTCGGTGTAGAGCGCCAGCAGGACCTCCCTCAGGTCCAGGTCCTCGGGAACGAGACCGAGCAGGTGGTAGGCCGCCACGTCCCGCCGGGCCTCCTCCGTGGGCAGCTCCTCGTCGAGCTTGGCCTCCAGGTAGCCGACCAGTTGGCTGCGGGACCGTTTCTCCAGACGGACGGGCTCGCGCAGCTCCATCCCCGCCCGCGCGGCCAGGTCCGGGAGCAGCTCGGCGGCCAGCTCTTCCAGCTCGGGATCCGAGGAACGGACCTGAGGCTCCTGGGCGCTCAGGAGGTCGAGCGACGCCATCGCGCCCATCCCCACGGCCAGGAGGAGGCCCAGGAAGGCGGCACGAAGGGGGGACGAGGAGGACACGGCGAAGAACCTCCGGAAGAGCGGTCGGGGACGTCCGGGCGGGGCCCCCGCCCGGACTCGGGAGTCTGTCCGAGGGGATTCGAGGGGTCAAGGCGCCTTGAGCCGGGGGGGCCCGGCCACCTAGCTTGCCTTCGGGAGAAGTTCGGTCTGGCACCCTCCTTGCTCCGGAACCCGGGTGCCGACCCCATCGTACCCACCTTCGACGCTCCCCGAAGCCACCCGACGCGGCACTCCATGGCCAAGGCTCGACCCACGTCCCGCTCCTCCTCCGACGACGCCGGCATCCGCGGCGTCCTGGGGGTCCTCTGGCGACCCCGCCTCTTCCTCCTGGCCGCCGTCTTCCTGGTGGCGCTCGGGATCGGCGGCGGCTGGGGAAGCTGGCAGAACCTCTGCGCCGGGGACGCCTGCCCCTCCATCGCCCAGATCCGGACCTGGGAGCCGGAGCAGACCAGCAAGCTCCTCAGCCATGACGGCGAGCTCATCACCGAGATCGGCTTCGAGCGCCGGACCCCGGTCTCGCTGGCGTCGCTGCCGGAGTACGTCCCCCAGGCCGTCATCGCCATCGAGGATCGGCGGTTCTACAGTCACGGCGGCTTCGACCCCCGAGGCATCGCCCGGGCGGCCGTCGGCGTCCTCACCCGGCAGAACCTCGGGGGTGGAAGCACCATCACCCAGCAGCTCGCCCGGAACATGTTCGACCAGATCGGTTTCGAGCGCCGCATCACCCGGAAGGCCAAGGAGATCCAGGTGGCGCTGGACCTCGAGCGCTCCTACACCAAGGACCAGATCCTCGAGGCCTACCTGAACGAGATCTACATGGGTCGGGGGTACGGCTATCAGAACGCGGCCCGGAACTACCTGGGCAAGAACGTCACCGACCTGGACGTGGCCGAGGCGGCGCTCCTGGCCGCCATCCTGAACCGTCCCGGCCGCTACGATCCCTTCCGCCAGCCGGAGAACGCGCTGGCCCGGCGGAACCTGGTGCTCACGCGGATGGCCGCCGAGGGCTTCGTCACCGAGGAGGAGGCCGAGCGCTGGAAGCTCCAGCCCCTCCCGGAGTCCGAGCCCGAGGGGACGGTGACCTCCATCGCGCCCTACTTCGAGGAGTGGGTGCGCCAGATCCTCGACTCCCGCTTCGGCGACGAGATCTACAGCAACGGGCTCCGCGTCCACACGACGTTGGACCGGGACATGCAACGGATGGCGCGTCGGGCCATGGACGCAGGCTGGGCCGCCATCGAGGACGACCCCAACTTCGAGCACCCGCTGTACGAGGAGTTCGACACCATCGAGGGCTTCTCGGGGCAGACGCCGTACCTCCAGGGGGCCTTCATCGCCCTGGATCCGGCCACGGGCCACGTCCGGGCCCTGGTGGGGGGACGGGATTTCCGGCAGTCCAAGTTCGACCGGGCACGGCAGGCCCGGCGCCAGGCGGGGTCGGCCTTCAAGCCCTTCGTCTACACGGCCGCCATCGCCAGCGGCATCCCGGCGTCCCACGTGGTGGTGGATGCCCCGGTGGTCTACAGCCAGGTGAGCGGGCAGGATTGGCGCCCCGCCAACTTCGGCAACGAGTTCAGCGGTCCCATGACCATCCGGGAGGGCCTCTACACCTCCACCAACATGATCGCCATCAAATTGGGCTGGGAGGAAGTGGGGATCGAGACGGTGGCCCAGACCGCCCGTCGCATGGGCATCCAGACCGAGATCGAGCGCTTCCCCTCCACCACCATCGGGGCGGCGGAGGTCATCCCCATCCAGTTGGCGGAGGCCTACTCCTCCTTCCCGAGCATGGGAACCAAGGTGCGGCCCTTCCCCATCCTCCGGGTGGAGGACGCCGACGGGACCGTTCTGTGGGAGCCCCAACCGGAGCGGACGCAGGTGCTCGATTCCCGGGTGTCCCGGATCATGGTCTCCATGCTGGAAGACGTGGTGATCCGGGGGACCGGGTACAACGCCATCCGAAATGTGGCGGGCCTCCCCCGGGAGGTGACCGCCGCCGGCAAGACGGGCACCACCAACGACGGCACCGACGTCTGGTTCGCCGGCTTCACGCCGAACCTCCTGGCGACCGTCTGGTTCGGGATGGACTCGCCCGATCCCATCTTTCGCCTGGGCGCCGGACGGCGTCAGGCCACCGGGGGCGGGCTCGCCGCCCCGGTCTGGGGCTCCTTCATGCGCTCCGTCTACTACGGCGACCCCGAAGCGTCCGACGCCGGGGACGACGAATCCGAGGCGACGGGACTGCTCCCGGTACCCTCGCCCTGGGGAGTCCCGGACGGTCTGAACACCCTCATGGTGGACCGGGAGACGGGGGATCTGGCCTCGCGCTGGTGCGATGAGGCGGACAGCTACCTGGAGTACTTCATCCCCGGCACCGAGCCGACGGAGTACTGCGATCGCTCGGACCGCCGGTTCCGGCTGCCGGGCCTCCGGCGCTGATGCCCCAACGCCCCACCTTCGTCTTCGAGACCACCACCGCCGCCCTCTGGGCCGAGGAGGTGGCCGAAGCCCACGCCATCCCGGCCGAGCTGGTCCCCGCGCCGGCCGCGGCTCGGGCCAACTGCGACCTGGCGTTGATCACGGTGGCCGAGCGTGCATCCGGCCTGGAGCAAGCCCTGACCGGTGAAGGCGTGACCTTCCGCCGGTGGCGGGGCGCCCCGGAGCCGACGACCTCCGGAGGAACCGACTCCTAGTCGGGCTCGTGGAGGAGTCGGGTCCCCTCGACGTCCACCCGGTGGGAGAGGAGCGGCCGCAGGCCGACGGAGGCGTCCCCGTCGAGGACCACCGACGACCGGAGGA
>CAKZOQ010000600.1 GCA_937136445.1 uncultured Gemmatimonadota bacterium | reverse complement strand
GGTTCACGTTGGATCCTGGAGCGCGGGGCTTCCGACGGATGGGGGGGACACCGGAGGGGGTCACGAGGAGGATTCGGGGACGGTGCGGAAGGGCTCGGGGAGCAGCGCCTCCATGCGCCACTCGGCCTCGCCGCGGCGAGCCACGGAGTACACCGCGGCCTCCGGAGCGAACTCGGCGAGCACCTGTCGGCAGGCGCCACAAGGAGGCACCGGGTCCGCGGCGTCGGTGACGATGGCCACGGCACGGAAGGAACGGTGCCCTCGGTTCACGGCCTGGAAGACCGCCACCCGCTCGGCGCAGACGGTGAGCCCGTAGGAGGCGTTCTCCACGTTGGCCCCTGTGAAGACCTCGCCGTCGGCGGTGAGGAGGGCGGCACCGACCTGGAACCCCGAATAGGGGGCGTAGGCCTCCGCCCGAGCCTGCCGGGCGCGCTCCACCAACTCGGCCCGCCCCACCTGCGTGGCACGTCCCACCCTCAGACCCAGACCCGCGGGAGTCGGGACGTGAAGCCCGTGAGGATCTCGTAGCTGATGGTGCCGGCCAAGGTGGACACCTCGTCCAGGGTGATCGCTTCGTTGCCGTCGCAGCCCAAAAAGGTAACGACTTCACCCAGGGAGACCGACGGCGCGGTGGAGATGTCTACCACGGTCACGTCCATGGAGATCCGCCCCACCACGGGCACCCGTACCCCGTGCACCAGCACCTCGCTCCGGTTCCCCAGCGCCCGGGGCCACCCGTCGGCGTATCCGCAGGCCACCGTGGCCCACACGCCCTCGGCCCCCGCGGTGTGGGTGGCTCCATACCCCACGGTGTCTCCCGGCCGGACCTCCTTCCGGTGGACGACCCGCGCCCGCAGCGAGACCACCGGGTCGGGGGGCGGCGCATGCGGACCGGCCTCCCCGCCGTAGAGAAAGACCCCGGGGCGAGCCAGGTCCCACTCGCCGCCCACAGGGCTCAGGCTGGCGGCGCTGTTGGCCAGGTGACGGAGGAATCCCGGGGTCCTCGTCGCCGGCTGGGCCCTCAGCTCCTCCAGTACCCGCCGGAAGCGCTCCACCTGCTGGCCGGTGGCCGCATCGCCGCCGGCCTCGTCGGCGGAGTGGAGGTGGGTGTAGATGCCCCGCCAAGGGACGCCCCCGTCGTGGAGGGCCTGCGCCGCCGGGCCCCACCGCTCGACCTCCCGCCAGTCGAAGCCCGCCCGTCCCATCCCGGTATCCACCTCCAGATGGACCCCGGGACCGTCAGGAGACCCCGGCAGGTCCACCGCCGCCTCCGCGACGGCCTCCAGGGCTCGGAGGTGGGAGAGGGTCAGGGTCAGGTCGGCGGCCACAGCCTCGGGGATCTCGGCCAGGCCAGCGGGACTGAAGACCACCACCGGTCCCTGGACGCCCCGCTCCCGGAGCTCCCGCCCTTCGGCCACGGTGGCCACCCCGAACCCCCAGGGATCCATCGTCTGGAGCCGCTCCACCACCCGCGACACTCCCAGTCCGTAGGCGTCGGCCTTCACCATGGGAACCAGCCCCGTTCCCGGCCCCAGAGAGGCCCGGACGGTGGCCACGTTCCGGGCGAGGGCGTCGCCGTCGATCTCGAGCCAGGCGCGGCTCCGTGGATCCGTTGACATAGGCCGTGAAAGATGCGAACAAGAACCCGACGATCAAGCCGCCGCGGGGCTCTTGGCCCACCGGCCGACCGCCGTCCGGACCTCGCACTCGCGACGGCCCTCCGACCCCCTCCTTCTCCGGCCGCCATGACCCGGGACCCCGACGAGCCCTCGGTCGAGTCCTCGCCCTCGACCCCGGAGCCCCACGACGAGGCGCCCCGCTTCCGGACGCCCGGGGAGCTGGACCGGGCTCTGGAGCTGGTGCGATTCCTCCGGGCCCGCTGCCCCTGGGATGCCGCCCAGACCGCCGAGAGCCTGGTGCCCCACCTCCTGGAGGAGACCCACGAGGTGGTGGACGCCATCGGGTCCGGGGACGACGGTGCTCTGGAGCAGGAGCTGGGCGATCTCCTGCTGAATCTGGCCTTCCAGGTGGTCGTGGCGGAGGAGGAAGAGCGGCTGGACGCCGCCTCGGTCTACCGGGTCCTCGAGGAGAAGATGGTGCGGCGCCATCCCCACCTCTTCGGGCTCGGAGAAAAGGAGGAGTGGGAGGCCATCAAGGCTGCGGAACGGGCGGAGGCCGGCGGCGATTCGGACCCCACCCCAGGGGTGTTGTCCGGGCTCTCCCGGGGTCTCGACCCCCTCACGAAGGCCCATCGCATCCAGGAGCGAGTCGCCGGCGTGGGGTTCGACTGGGCGGACCACCAGGGCGCCCTCGCCAAGGTGGCGGAGGAGCTCGAGGAGGTGCAGGAGGCGCTGGCCGACGGCGACCCCGAGGCACGGATGGAGGAGCTGGGAGACCTCCTCTTCTCGGTGGTGAACCTCACCCGCCTGGCCGGCGCCCACCCCACCACCGCCCTGGACCGGGCCAACCGCAAGTTCCGCCGGAGGTTCGAGGCGCTGGAGGAGCTTGCCCGGACCCGGGGTCTGGAGATGGGAGCGGCGTCGCTGGCCGAGCTGGACGCGCTGTGGGACGAGGTGAAGGCGGCGGACGAGCCGGGCCGGGGATAGGTCCCCGGAGACCTGTGCCCGAGGAGGGCCGGAAGGGTAGGCTAGGGTGCCCCACCTCCCTTCCCCTCGACACGACGGCGCCCATGGACATCGTGCTGCAGAGCCTCCAGGCCGAATGGACCCGGCTTCTGGAGATCACCCCCCGCCTCGCCCTGGCCCTCCTGGTCTTCCTCCTCTTCAGCCTGGTGGGACGCCTGGTCGGGAGAGGGGTGGACGGCCTTCTCGTCCGGAGCACCATCCCGTCCCGCGAGCGGGCTCTCGCCCGGCGAGCTTCGAGCGTCCTGGTGGGGCTCTTCGGGCTCCTGGTCGCCCTCCACGTGCTGGGACTCACCGGCGTCGCCACGAGCCTGCTGGCCACCGGAGGTCTCGCCGCCGTCGTCCTGGGATTCGCCTTCCGCGAGATCGGGGAGAACTTCCTCGCCGGCCTCTTCCTGGCCTTCGACCGCTCCTTCGGCGTCGGCGACCTGGTGGAGAGCGAAGGGCTCCGCGGGGTGGTGCGGGCGGTGGCTCTGCGCCACGTCCACATCCGCACCGCCCACGGGTGCGACATCTTCATCCCCTCCAGCCAAATCTTCAAGAACCCGCTTCAGAACTACACCCGCGACGGCCTTCGTCGAACGGAGTTCACCCTGGGCGCCGACTACGCCCACGATCCGGAGGAGGTCCTGGACATCCTCCGTCGCACGGTGAACGCCACTCGGGGGGTCCTCCTGGATCCCCCGGCCAAGGCGGTCATCGGCGACTTCGCCGGAGGCTGGGTGGAGTACACGGTGACGCTCTGGGTGGAGGTGGGAACCCGGCGGGCGCTGGGGGCGGCGGACGACCTCGGGGCGGTCCGGACGGCCTGCCTCACCGCCTGCCACCGAGCCCTCCGGGAGCGGGAGGTGGTCTTCAGCTCCGAAGTCAGCACCTCGGTGGCGCTGCACCCGGTGGACGTCGCGCTGACCCGGGCGCCGGCCTGAGGCGTTCGGGCCTCAGTACCCCGCCTCCTTGTCCACGACGTTCCGCCAGGGGGTGTCCGGCGCCCCGGGGTCCTCGCCGTCCAGGTAGCAGCGGAGGTTGTGCAGGATGAGGCCGGTCTCCCGTTCCCAGAAGGCATCGGTCACCGCGGACACGTGGGGGGTGAGGAGGACGTTGGGGAGCTTCCAGAGGGGATGATCCTCGGGAAGGGGCTCCTCGGGGAAGACGTCCAGCGCCGCCCCCCGGAGGCGGCCGCCGCGGAGGGCCGCCACCAGATCGTCCAGGACCACCAGGCCGCCGCGGCCCACATTGATCACCAGCGCCCCGTCCGGGAGGCGTGCCAGCGCCTCGGCATCCAGGAGCCCCCGGGTCTCCGGGGTCTCCGGCGCCGAGAGGACCAGCACGTCGGACGCCTCCAGGACCCGCTCCAGACCCTGAGCTCCGTGGGTCAACTCCGCCCGCGCCCCCAGCGAGCTCCCTTCATGCCCCACGGGGCTCAGCCCTGCATCGTCCGGGCCCGGCGGGGTCCGCTTGACCCCCACCACCCGGGCCCCCAGCGCCGCCACCCGGCGGGCCACCGCTCGACCGATGCCCCCGAAGCCCACGATCCCCACCGTCATCCTGGAGAGCTCCCGGATGGGGGCACCGGCCCGGTAGAAGGGGTCCTTGTCCCAGGCGCTCCGGGCCTGGGCCCGCACGGCGAAGTCCAGCCCGCGACCGAAGTGGAGGATCATGCCCAGGACCGTCTCCGCCATGGCCGGCGCATGGATCCCCGCCGAGTTGGTGAAGACCACCCGGCTCCCCTTCATGGTGGGGGTGAGGGAGCTTCCCACGCCCGCCGCCCCGGAGTGGACCCATGCCAGCTCGGATCCCGCCTCCAGAAGCTCCGGTGCGATGCCGTACCCCAGGTAGACCCGCGCCTCCATCACGGCCTCCAGGACCGCCGGGGAGACACGCCCCGCCCCGTCCCCGGAGCCGTCGGTGGCCTCCTCCATCACCTGGAGGGTCCACCCGGGTGGCAGTGCGTCCCGGACGCACGACGGCACCCGGTCGGGCATGGCCCAGACCGGGCGCCGGTCGTTCATGTCGAGGACGACGGTCCCCGGTGCGTCCCTCACCCGATCAGGGCTCGTCGGGGGTGAGGAGGTCGAAGAAGCCCGCCACCGTGAAGCCGCCGGGATCGACCCGGTACCGCTGGCCCTTGGCGAAGTACCCCGTGGTGGGGAAGTAGGGCGGCGGCTGCGTGGCTCCGCACTGGTCGTAGGAGTAGCGCTTGGTGTAGCCGCTCCCCGACGACGTACCGACGGCGCCACGGGTGTTCTGGATGATTCCGCCGGTGAGGAAGAGGCAGCCTCGGCCGCCGGACGATCCCTGGCACCACTCGTCGTTGGTGGACCCGCTGTTGTAGTTGTGGACGGTGAAGATGTCCAGCGCCAGCACGGTGCCGTGGATGAACTCGTCGGAGGTGTCGTCGAAAGTCCGGTGGTTCCCGCCGTAGTCCACGGGCGCGTTGAGGGCGTTGTCGGCGACGATGACCTCGTCTCCGGCGAAGATGCCCAGGATGTCCACGCAGGTGCCGGCGCCGGGGTCGGTGATGTAGGTCACGTCGTCCCCGATGATGATGTCGTCGCTGGCGGCGACGGTGACCCGCCCGCGCAGCCTGCCGCTGATGACCACCTTCCCGTCCACGTAGATGACTCCCTTGAAGTTGGGGTTCATCGCCCGGTTGATGGGGAAGAGGTAGTCGGCCTCGCTTCCGTTGGGCGCACCCTCGTCGATCAGGGCCTGCTCGAGATCCTCGTCCACGGTACCCGGGTAGGCGAGCCACTGGCCGTAGTCGTCGCTGGCGTCGAACTCGTTGTCGTCCGCGATCTCGGTCGCGCCGCCCAGGAAGCACTGACGGTCGCCGGAGAGGAGCGCATCGTCCGCGTCTCGTCCGTCGTGGGGATGCTCGGCCGCCGTCACGAACTCGTCGCCATACCAGGCTCCGCACTGCTCCGAGCTCTCGAGCCCGCCGCTGGAACAGACCCACTGCCATCCGGGACCCCACACCCAGCCACAGCTTCCGCCACTGGTATCCACCCGGCCCGTGACCCAGTCGGCGTCGCTGGACTGATAGACCTTGATGAAGCCCTCGTTGGCATCGTTGAAGTCGCCGTCCCCGTTCATGTCCACGGGACGGAACTCGATGCGGGTGGTGGCCTCGCCGTAGCCCCCGTTGCTGTCGCCGTCGAAGGAGGTGTTTCCCTGGGCCGCCTGGTTCTCGAGCTTGTCCAGCTCGGCGGTGCTGGGCATCTCGATCTCCGAGACATACTCCTCGTAGCCCTGCCGGAAGTCCCCGTGGTCGGGGTCCGGTACGTCCTCCGCGGTGGTCACCGGGCCGTGGAAGGTGGCGCCGCTGGAGTAGATCTTGATGGGCGAGTTGCTGTGCACCGGTCCGAACAGCTGGTCGCCGCCGCCGAAGCTGATGTTCGAGGGCTCCACATCGGTGAAGTAGGCGTACTTGGAGAAGCTCTCCTGATAGACCTGGGCGCGCCGGATGACCCGACCGCCGCCGTCGTCCTCCACCACCGAGAGGATGGTCCCGAAGACGCCGTACTGACCCGAGGTGACGCCGGTGGGCCCGGCATAGAGCGACCGGGTCACGCCCGGGATGACGTTTCCGTCGCCATCGGTGACCTGGGCGTTGGACTGGAGGGTCACGTAGCCGTCGGCCGGATAGAGGTCGGAGTCGGCGTTCAGGTAGGAGCGCGCCAGCTCGATCCCCGCCTCGGCGGCGATCTCAAGCTCCGACTGCCGGTCGTAGAAGCTGTTGACGATGAGGTGGTTGGCCCCGATCAGGGTCGCTCCGGCCACCAGCGATCCCACGATGAGGACCACCAGCACCGTCATGACCAGTGCGAAGCCCGATTCGTCGGTGCGTACGTTGTAGTCTCTCATGATGTCCTTGCCTTGCCCCGGGGATGATCCCCGACGGGCACTAGGGAATGGTGATCGTGTTCGAAGTCGTGAGGTCGGACAGGGCCGGCGTGCAGTCCTGCGCGGCCAGGGCGTAGCCGTAGGTCGAGCCGGAGTCCACGGTTCCGTCCTGATAGGTGTAGGACGCCTGCCCGGCGGGAATGCTGAGGAAGGGGTCGCCCCAGTCCGAGCCGATGGGCGTCTCCTGCCGGTAGATGACGTAGCGGACCACGTCCCGCTCACCACCGGATTCGTCGGTGGCGGGGGACCAGGTGAGCTCGGCCACCGGATCGCCGTTGGTATCCGTGGCGTTGGTGGCAGCCAGGGCCGACCCCAGGATGGGGCCGTCTCCGCAGGTCTGCAGCACGCCGAAGCCCGCGTTGGGCATGGCGATGAGCCGGCTCACCTCGGTGATGCGTTCGTCCTCGCCTTCCATGCCGTTCGTGGTCCGGAAGGAGACCCGGACCGCCCGGATGGAGTCGGCGAGGGCCACGCTGCCGGTGTCCTCCGGTACCCCGTGATAGATGACGCTGTGGGACACCGGGAGGCTGGCCTGGGGGATGGTGTCGATGATGGACGCGGCGCTGGCGTAGTCCACCTGCCGGAAGTACCGGAAGAAGGGCACGTTGTCCTCGGCCACCAGGATTTTCTGGGCCACGAGCTCGGGATCCGCGTCGTTCACCTGCCGGTACAGCACGTAGTCGTCGGAGCGCGAGGTCACC
Source organism: uncultured Gemmatimonadota bacterium (assembly GCA_937136445.1). Lineage (GTDB taxonomy): Bacteria > Gemmatimonadota > Gemmatimonadetes > Longimicrobiales > Gaopeijiaceae > JAJCZZ01. Next base: position 3,088 of record CAKZOQ010000600.1, on the reverse strand, counting down.
GTGTCCGGCGAGAAGAAGAACATGAGGAGCTCCGCCGGACTCGCCGTTCCGGCGCCCGACTCGTAGAGCGTGTCGGGCCACTGGAACGACGAGTTGGGCAGCGTCATGGTCGCCCGGGGCACGGTGACCTGTCCCGAAGGCGCGTCCACATCGATGTACGCCGCGAAGATGTCGTTCTCCACATTGCTGGCGTAGTCGGAGCTGAAGGCCAGGATGTCGTCGTCGGCGTGGACCAGGGCCGGCTGCCCTGCGGGCACGTTCGTTCCCAGCGTGGGCACGTCCGTCGCCATGGTCTCCACCACGTAGCGGGCGTTCCGGAGCACCGACATGCGGTCGAGGCTCCTGTGGAAGGCCGTGTTCTGGGAGGCCACGAAGCCCAGGGCACCCGCCACGACCACCCCGTAGATGGTCAGGGCGATGATGACCTCGATGAGTGTCATCCCCTTGCGGTCGCGGTGCAGCGTCGTGGTACTCACGGGGCCCCCAGAACGAGCTTTCGGGATACGGGCTGCTTCAGCCGACCACCCTGGACGGTGACCACGATCTGCGTCCGATCCCACGTTCCTGCGCCCGAGATGTCATCGCTCATTCGCGCGATCTCCGTGGTGCGGGTGAGGCTGTCCAGACCGGGGAGGCTCGTCTCGGTGGCCGTGTAGATGCTGTCCAGGGCCGGATAGCGCGGGTCCAACGAGATGAGGGCCAGCCGATCCTCGACGGCTTGCAGCGCCTTGAACTCGATCTCGGCGTCCGCGGCCGGCTGGAGCATCTGGCCGGTGGAGGCCGCGATGCCCAGGACCGCGGTCGTCAGAATGAGGATGGCGATGGTGATCTCGACGAGCGTGAAGCCCGCCTCGTTCGTCTTCAGCATCGTTCCCGCCAATGACCGGGGTCGAAGGAGAAGCAGCGGACACGTCCCGTGGCTCGCTCGATCTCCAGTGCGCGTCCGTCCTCGGGGAAGTTGTCCTCCATGGACGCCCGCTCGGACGTGAGGTAGATGATGGCCCGCTCACTGGCGCTTCCGTTGCTGTGGAAGGTCAGCGAGGGAATCCCGTCCTGCTGTTGGGTGAGGGAGAGATCGGAGCTGCTGATGGCCCGGGCGGGCGTGCCGCCCCTTCCGAACATGACACCCTCCTGGAGCTGCATGATCGAGGTCCGTTCTCCGGAATCCATCTCGCCATCGTTGTCCAGGTCCTCGTGGACCCGGATCCTGCGCTGGGCCGTGTCGAAGGCCAGGACGACGTCGTGCTGTCGCAGCACGGCATTCCGCTGCTGAGCGGCCATGGTGCTGCCAACCTCCACCAGCGCGGAATTCATCTGAAAGCCCTCGGGTCGGAGAATCGGAATGACGATGTTCGCCATGATCCCCACCAGGAAGAGGACCAGTAGCAGCTCGACCAGCGTGAAGCCGGCCTGATGTTCATCGTCTCGTCTCATGACGTGTCTCACTCGTCGGCTCCCACGGAGTCCGCAGAAGCGGTCGGTTCGCCCCTCAAGGGTTCAAGTTTCGTACCGGAAGCAGGTTTCGCGGGTCGGGGGCCTACATACCGCCGAATTCCGCCACGTTCCGCCTCTCCGCCGCCGTCGAGCGACGTCTGCGGTCCGTGTGGGATCCGTACATCTTTCCGCAGGGCGCGCATTGATTGCCGCTCCGTGGCACCGGGTGGTGCGCACCGGGGACGGGCGAGGGGGGGCGGGGTCGCTCGGCGCCCGGGACGACCCACCTGCTCCAAGGTTGGCGCCCGAGGGGTCGGGCGCCAGGGTGTTCGGTCGCGCGATCCCTTCTAGGGGTAGAGCCGGTTCATGAGCCGCGGGAAGGGGATGAACTCCCGGATGTGGTGTCGTCCGGTGATCCAGGCCACGGTCCGCTCCAGTCCCAGCCCGAAGCCCGAGTGGACGAAGCTGCCGTACCGGCGGAGATCCAGGTACCAGGCATACGCCTCCTCGGGCAGATTCTCCTCCTGGATCCGGGTCCGCAGGCGGTCCAGGTCGTCCTCCCGCTGGCTTCCCCCGATGATCTCCCCGTACCCCTCGGGCGCCAGGAGGTCGTCGCAGAGCACCGTTCGAGGGTCCTCCGGGTTCTCCTTCATGTAGAAGGCCTTGGCCTCCCGGGGGTAGTTGTAGACGAAGAGCGGTTGGTCCCGACCCTCCATGAGGACGGCCTCGTCCGGGGCGCCCAGGTCCTGTCCCCACTCGATGTCGCTCCCGCCCTCCTGAAGAGAGGCCACGGCCTCGGTGTAGCTGATCCGTGGAAACGGCGGCGTCACCGCTTCCAGGGGGGCCGTGTCGCGCTCCAGCACCTCCAGCTCCTCGGAACAGTTCTCCAGGGCCCGCTCCACCAGGTAGGCCACGAACTCCTCCTGGAGCCGCATGTTCTCGTCCGAGTCGGCGAAGGCAACCTCGGGCTCCACCATCCAGAACTCGGTGAGGTGGCGCCGGGTCTTGGACTTCTCCGCCCGGAAGGTGGGCCCGAAGCAGTAGACCTTACGAAAGGCCGGACAGGCGGCTTCCACGTAGAGCTGTCCCGTCTGGGCCAGGTACGCCGGCTCTCCGAAGTAGTCGGTCTCGAAGAGGGTCCCGGCGTGTTCGCCGATGGCTCCCGTCAGGATGGGGGTGTCGATCCGGGTGAACCCCCGATCGTAGTAGAAGTCGTGGATGGCCTGCTGGACCTCCGCCCGCACACGCAGCCCGGCGCGCTGCTGCGCGCTCCGGAGCCAGAGGTGGCGGTGGTCCAGGAGGAAGTCCACCCCGTGCTCCTTGGGCTGGATGGGGTACTCCTCGGAGAGATGCAGCACCTCGAGGCCTTCCACCCCGATCTCGTATCCCCCCGGAGCCCGCTCGTCGGCCTTTACCGCCCCGGTGAGGCGAACGGTGGTCTCCTGGGTCAGCGTCTCGAAGGACGCCCAGACCTCGTCGGAGACCTTCTTCTGGAGGACGACGCCCTGGACCACGCCGGTTCCGTCCCGGAGCTCCAGAAAGGCCACCTTGCCGTGGCTGCGGGTGGTCTCCACCCAGCCCTGGACGGTGACGGTGTCGCCGACGTGCGCTCCGAGATCCTGGATTTCGACCATGTCCTCTGGGTGCGGAAGGG
>CAKZOQ010000599.1 GCA_937136445.1 uncultured Gemmatimonadota bacterium | reverse complement strand
CTCATGACGGTGGCGAACTGGGACGAGGTGGTGGCCATGGTGGAGGAGGCCGTGGCGGAGGCCGAGCCCGGCGAGGTCATCACCGGCCGGGGCTGGCACCAGGAGAAGTGGGATCGCAGGCCGGACCCCCAGGTGGAGGGGCTTCCCCACCACGATGGCTTGAGCGCCGTGTCTCCGGACAATCCGGTGGTGCTGACCCACGCCAGCGGCCACGCCGCCTTCGCCAACGCCCGGGCCATGGAGCTCGCCGGCATCACCGCCGCCACCGAGAACCCGCCGGGTGGCGAGATCGTCCGGGACGCCTCCGGCGAGCCCATCGGGGCCTTCCGTGAGACGGCGGAAGGGCTCCTGGGCCCGGCGCTGGAGGGCGCGGTGGCTCCGGAGCCGGCCCGGGTGGCTCTGCTGGCCCAGGAAGAGGCTTTCCGGAAGGGGATCACCAGCTTCCACGACGCCGGGGCCTCCTTCGCCACGGTGGATCTCTACCGGGAGCTGGTGGACGCCGGGGACCTCCGGATCCGACTCAACGTCATGATCCGGAGCGACCTGGAGGACCTGGCGGCAAACATGGCGGACTACACCATGGTGGGCTACGGAGGCGACCGCCTCACCGTACGCACCATCAAGCAGTCCATCGACGGGGCGCTCGGCTCCCACGGAGCGTGGCTCCTCGAGCCCTACGACGACCTTCCCACCAGCAGCGGGCTGAACACCCTTCCGCCGGAGGACGTGGAGGGGGCTGCCGAGCTGGCGCTCCAGCACGACTGGCAGATGGCCGTCCACGCCATCGGGGACCGGGCGAACCGCGAGGTGCTGGACATCTTCGAAGCCGCCCAGGCCGACGGTGGCGAGGATCTCCGCTGGCGCATCGAGCACGCCCAGCACCTCCACCCCGACGACATCCCCCGGTTCGGAGATCTGGGCATCATCGCCTCCATGCAGGGGGTCCACGCCACCTCTGATGGACCGTGGGTGGAGCCCAAGCTCGGGGAGGAGCGCTCCGAAGAGGGCGCCTATGTCTGGCAGCGGCTGGTGGACTCCGGCGCGACGGTGACCAACGGGACCGACGCCCCGGTGGAGGACGTGGATCCGGTGGCGAGCTACTACAGCACCGTGTCGCGGATGATGGCCACCGGGGAGCGCTTCTATCCGGAGCAGGCGCTGGACCGGCGCACCGCGCTGGCGACCTACACCATCAACGGCGCCTACGCCGCCTTCGAAGAGGACCTCAAGGGCACGCTCACCCCGGGCAAGCTCGCCGACATCACGGTGCTGGACACGAACCCGCTGACGGCGCCGGAAGCGGAGCTCGCCGGTTCTCGCGTGATGGCGACCATCGTCGGGGGCGAGGTGGTCTACCGCATGGGCGGCTAGGGGGCGGCCTCGCCGGGCAGGCCCGCCGGGGCTCAGCCGCTCTCGTGATCCTCGCGGAGGCGCCGGGTGGGGAAGCCGGCTTCCTGCAGCCGCCGGATGATCTCCTCCGCGTGGCCCGGGTCCCGGGTCTCCACGACCGCATCCAGGTCCGCCCGGCGCACCGGAACGTCGTAGAACATCCGCTGGTGGTAGATCTCCACGATGTTGCCGCCGGTCTCCCCGATGGTGCGGGCCACCCGGCCCAGGGTACCGGCCTGGTCGTCGATGGCGATGCGGAGCCGGGTCAGGTGGCCCGAGGCCGCCATGCCGCGCATGAGAACCGTGGCGAGGATGCGGGGATCGATGTTGGCGCCGCAGGCGACCAGCCCCACCCGCCGTCCCCGGAAGCGGTCCGGGTCCGAGGCCACGGCAGCCAGCGGCGTGGCCCCGGCGCCCTCCACCTGGAGCCGGGCATCGGTGAGGAAGGACTGTACGGCGCTCTCGATGGCGGACTCCGACACCAGGACCACGTCGTCCACCAGCCGCTCGATGATGGGCCGGGTGACCTCTCCGGGGCGCTTCACGGCGATGCCGTCGGCCAGGGTGCGCCCCCCCATGGGAGCGGCCTGCCCGTGGAGGGCGTTGTGCATGGACGGATAGAGCTCGGCCTCCACCCCGATGACGTCGATGTCCGGCGCCAGCTCGGTGAGGGCCGTGGCCATCCCCGAGAGGATCCCGCCGCCCCCGATGGGCACCAGGACGGCGTCGAGATCGGCCACGTCCTCCAGCATCTCCAGGGCGATGGTCCCCTGGCCGGCCAGGATGGCCTCGTCGTCGTAGGGGTGGACGAAGGTCAGTCCGTCCTCCTCCACCATGGCCCGGGCCCGGGGCTCCGCCTCGTTGAGGGTCTCCCCCTCCAGGACCACCCGTGCGCCGAAGCGCTCGGTGCGCCGGATCTTGGTGAAGGGCGTGCCCTCGGGCATGAGGATGGTGGCGGGGATGCCCAGGCGCTGGGCATGCCAGGCCACACCCTGGGCGTGGTTCCCCGCCGAGACCGTCACCACCCCGCGCTCCCGCTGGTCGGCGGAGAGGGAGGAGAGCTTCACCAGCGCACCCCGGTCCTTGAAGGAGCCGGTGCGCTGGAGGGTCTCCAGCTTGAGGAAGATCTCGCACCCGTGCAGGTCGC
>CAKZOQ010000598.1 GCA_937136445.1 uncultured Gemmatimonadota bacterium | reverse complement strand
GGTGGTCGCGGATCTGGTCGTCGGGGGTGGACAACGGAGGCGCCTCGTGGAGGATGAACTCATGTCATGACGATACTACTGTCAGATCGACAATAGTTGCAGCACTCCCTCCCGACAAGTCCCGGCAGGCTCCGGCGCCCACCTCGGGGGCCGGGGGCTACCTCCGCCTCACTCGTAGAGCGCGAGGACCGCCCCGGCGGGGTCCCGGATCACCGCCCAGCGGTGCTCCCCCATGGTCCGGACCGGAGCGACCACCTCTCCACCCCCCTCCCGCACGGCCTCCAGCGAGCGGTCCAGGTCCTCCACCACCACGTAGAGGAGCCACGTCGGCGGGAGGTGTGCGTTGGGCCCGCGGGCGTGGCACACCCCCGCCACCGGCGTCCCGTCTGCCGTCGTCAGGTTGTAGTCGTCGTACTCGCCCATGGAGACCGGTTCCGGCGCCCATCCCACCACCCTGACGTAGAAGTCCCGCACCCCGGCGGCGTCGTCCACCGTGAGGTCGTGCCAGGCGATGGACCCCGGACGGACCTCGTCCCCACCGCCGCTCATGACACCTCCGCCCACGCCGGCTCGTCCGCCGGGAGCACCTCGGGTCGCCTCAGCACCGCGGCGCTCACCAGCGCCACCGCCACCCCCACGGGGAAGATCTCCAGGAAGGTGAGGAAGAGGCGGGAGGGCATCCGATCGTACCGCGCCACCATGGCGGCCATCTCCTCCCGGGCCGCCTCCACCTCTGCCGGGGTGGCGCCGGCCTCGGCGCGCTGCTCGAGGACGCTCTCGGCGTAGACGTCGATGAAGGCGTAGTCGGTGGCGGCCAGATAGACCTCCCACACCGCCACGTAGACCACGCTGGCCACCAGGACGATGGCCAGACCGACCTTCAGCGCCGAGCCGAAGCGGATCACGCCGCCCAGCTCCCGGTCGCGGTACTGCTTCACGCCCACGAAGACCAGGCTCAGGGCGACGATCATCACCAGGTAGCCGAGCCACTTGGTGGATTCCATGTCGCTGGCACCGCCGAGCGACATGCCGAGGACGGCCGTGCCGATGATGGCGAGCCCGGAGAGGCTCCCGTAGACGAGCGCGATCCTGTTCATCCTTCTTCCTCCGTCGGAGATGAGGGTGGCAGACCCCGGGACGGTGCCTCCCACCGACCTCCTCCACCATCACCCGAACGGGTGAATTCGGCGCATTCACCCGGATGGAGGGGAGGTCGCGTCGACTCGAGCCGGCGGGCAGGGAGTGGGGGCGTCAGGGCAGGATCCGGAGGTCCCGGGCCCGTCGGACCGCCTGCATCCGTCGCGACACCTCGAGCTTCCCGTAGAGGTTGGAGAGGTGCGTCTTCACCGTGTTGGTGGAGATGGAGGCCCGCCGGGCGATCTCCTTGTTGGAGCAGCCCTGCGCCAGGAGCTGCAGGAGCTCCAGCTCCCGATCGGTGACCCCCAGGTAGTCGAGGGCCTTCCGGTTCTCGCGGAACGGGGCCGCCGGAGGCCGGCTGCCCAGGGTGAGGCGCCGGCCCACCCAGATCCCCATGGCGGTGAAGAGAAGGGCGACGAGGGCCAGGTACAGCTCCCCGGGGCCGGAGCGTACCTGCCACTGGAAGTCGATCCAGGCGAGGACCCAGGCGAGGCCGGCCAGGGCGAGGCCGTAGAGCAGCACCCATCCCGGGATCCCCGTACGCCACCTCACCGCCCGCCACCGATCCGAGTCATGGGGGCGAAGGTTACCCCCGAACGATCGCGGAGCAAGCGCGCCCGAGGCGCTCTCCCGGGAGCACGGACCGGCCTACACCTCCATGGTCTTCCATCGGCCCCGCCGGAAGAGGAGCCCGGACAGGGCGGTGAGCCCCAGGTAGGCCAGCGGGACTGCGGCGAACACCCCGTTCACTCCGAACCCCGCCGGATACGCCAGCACCCACGAGGCCGGGATCATCAGCCCCCAGAGGAAGGCGAAGTTGAGCCAGGTGGGGGTCCAGGTATCCCCCGCCCCGTTGAAGGCCTGGGTGAGGGCCATCCCGGGGCCGTAGAAGAAGAACCCGGCGCTCATGATCCGCAGGCCCTGCTCCGCGAACCGGCGGGCCTCCCCCTCCAGGCCGAAGGGAGCCACCAGCCACCCGGCGCCCAGGAGAAAGACCACCCCGACGGTGGAGAGGAAGGCCATGTTCAGCCAGGCGCTGGCCCAGGCCCCCCGCTCGGCCCGATCCGGAAGCCCGGCGCCCAGATTCTGCCCCACCATGGTCGCGGCGGCATTCGAAAGGCCCCACGCCGGCAGGAGCGCGAAGATGAGCAGACGGATGGCCACGGTGTAGCCGGCCAGCGCCTCGGTGCCGAAGGTGGCCATGACCCGGACGAGTCCCACCCAGGAGAGGGTGGCCACCCCCGTCTGGAGGGCCCCGGTGCCGGACAGCCGCAGGAGGCGGGCCATGACGTCGAGGCGCACCCGCAGGTGGCGCACCCCCACCCGGATGCGATCCGAGACGGTGAGGAGCGTCCACATCTGGACGCCCACCGCCGTCCCCCGACCGATGGTGGTGGCCACGGCCGCGCCCGTCACGCCCATCTCCGGGAAGGGACCCCACCCGAAGATGAGGAGCGGGTCCAGGACCAGGTTCAGCCCGTTCGCCAGCCAGAGCACCCGCATGGCGATGGCCGCGTCGCCCGCCCCCCGAAAGACGGCGTTGAAGACGAAGAGGAAGAGAAGGACCCCGTTGAAGCCCAGGAGGACCCGGGTGTACCCCGTGCCCACCGCCACCACCTCGGGTTCGGCACCCATGAGGCGGAGGAGGTCGGGAGCGTAGATCGCCCCGAGGATGCCGGTGACGGTACACACCGCGAGCCCCAGAAGGCCCGCCTGCACGACGCCGTCGGCGGCCCCGTCGGGATCGCCCTGGCCGATGCGTCGGGCCACCAGCGCCGTGATGCCGATGGAGAGCCCGCCGTCCACCGTGTAGAGGACGGCCATGAGAATCTCCGTGACCCCCACGGCGGTGACGGCGGCCTCGCCCAGCCGGGAGACCCAGAAGATGTCCACCACGGCGAAGACCGACTCCATGGACATCTCCAGGACCATGGGGACGGCCAGGAGGAGGATCGCCGGCACCAGCGGACCCTGGGTCGGGCCGGGACCGTCCCCGCGAAGGGCCTGGCCGAAGAAGCGCACGCCCCGGGCCAATCGCGCACGCGCCCCCACCGGGCCAGTCGGGGTCGGCGGGATACCGGAGGAGCCGGTGGAGGATCCGGACGTGGGTTCCGGCGGGGATTGTGAGGACATGGGAGCTCGCGAGTGGATACGAAACGGCCTTCCGGGTCGGGGTCACCCGGAAGGCCGTCGCATCATCTGCTCACGTGCGCGTCGCTACCCGGACACCCCAGGACTCGGGGGAAACGGAACCGTCGGCCCGAGGGGCCCGGCGGTGGGCCGGGGTCGGGAGACGTCGAAGGGGATGTCCTGGCGCATCGAGATCCTCACACTCGCAGGAGCGCTCGCTCCGGACGGGCCGGGCGGCGCATCGAGCAGTTTGGCCCGGGGGACTGCGAAGGTCAAGAGCCTTGGTGCCGTTCCTCCAGCTCCCCCCAGCGGTCCACCGCCTCCTCCACCTCCTCCTCGAGCTCGGACGCGCGCTCCGTGACGGACCGGATCTCCGCCGCGTCGCCCTGATAGAAGGCCGGATCCCCCATGCGCTCGTGGAGATCCTCCAACTTCCCCTCCAGCGCCTCGATCCGGTCCGGCAGGGCCTCCAGCTCCCGCTTCTCGTGCCAGGAGAGCTTCCGTGGCCCCTCGGGTCGCCGGCTGGCCCCCTGAGAGGATCCCTTCGCCCCCTCCTCCGGCGCCTCCCGCGTCGTGCGCGCCCGGGCCCGAGCCGCTTCCTCCGCCGACCGACGATCGGCGATCCGCTTCCAGTCCGAATACCCTCCCACGTACTCCTTCACCCGACCGCCGCCCTCGAACACCAGGGTGCTGGTGCAGAGGTTGTCCAGGAAGCTCCGGTCGTGGCTCACCGCCAGGACCGTCCCGGGGAAGGCCACGAGGTGGGCCTCCAGGAGCTCCAGCGTCTCCACGTCCAGATCGTTGGTGGGCTCGTCCAGGACCAGGACGTTGGCGGGCTTCGTGAAGAGCCGTGCCAGGAGCAGCCGGTTGCGCTCTCCCCCGCTCAGCGACGAGACCGGCTGGCGGGCGCGCTCTGGAGTGAAGAGGAAGTCCTGCAGGTAGCCCAGGACGTGGCGCTGCTCCCCACCCACCTCCACATGGTCGTGACCGAAGCCCACGTTTTCCGCCACCGTTCCATCCAGGTCCAGCTCCGCCCGATGCTGGTCGAAGTACGCCACCTGGAGGGAG
>CAKZOQ010000597.1 GCA_937136445.1 uncultured Gemmatimonadota bacterium | reverse complement strand
GGACCCCCGCCACCAACTGCTCCACCTCGTCCAGGAGGAAGCGGCCGGTGCGGTTCCGGTGGCGCTCGATGGCCCGGGCGATCTTCTCGGCACTCTTCTTTCCGAAGCCGGAGAGCTCGCGAACCGTCCCCGCCTCCAGGGCGTCGGCCAGGTCATCCACCGTCTCCACCTCGAGCTCCTCGAAGAGCTTCTTGGCCTTCTTCGGCCCGACGCCGTCCAGCCGCATGAGCTCCACCAGGGAGCGGGGGACCTCCTGGGTCACCTCCTCCATGCGGGTGAGGTGGCCCGTCTCCAGGAGCTCCTTGATGTGATCGGCCATGCTGTCGCCGACGCCGGAGAGCTCGGTGAGGTCCTCGCCCTCCTCCACCATCACGCGCAGGGGCCGGGTGAGGCCTTCGATGGTGCGCACGCCGTTCCGGTAGGCCCGGATGCGGAAGGGGTTGGCACCCTGGATCTCCAGGAGGTCCGCCAGCTCCTCCAGGACCCGAGCTACGTCGATGTTCTCCATCACCCCTCCTCCAGCACGGAACCGCCCCGGGACTCAACCTCGGCGACGAAGTCGTCCCAGTCCAGGACGGGAACGCCCAGCTCCTGGGCCTTCTCCAGCTTGGATCCGGCGTTCTCTCCCGCCACCACGAAGTCGGTGTTGCCGCTCACCGAGCTGGTGGCCCGTCCGCCTACCGACTCCCAGAGGTCCTGGGCCTCCGTCCGGGAGACGGGGAGGGCGCCTGTGAAGACGGCGACCCCGGCCTCCTCCACCGCATCGGAGGTGTCCACCGGCTCCTGCTCGGTGGGCACCACCCCCTGCTCCAGGATGGCGTCGATGGCGACGGCGTTGCGCTTCTCCCCCAGGAAGGCCGTGATCTTCTCGCTCATGATGGGCCCCACCCCATGGACCTCGGCCAATGCCTCGGCGGAGGCCTCCCGCAGGGCGCCCAGCGACCCGAAGTGCCGGGCCAGGTCCCGGGCCACCGTCACCCCCACCTCCGGAATCCCCAGCGCCACCAGGAAGCGCTCCAGCTCCGGGGTCCGCGTGTCCTGGACGGCCTGCACCAGCGCCGTCGCCGACATCTCCGCGAAGCCCTCCAGATGGATCAGGTCGTCGGGGGTCAGCGTGTAGAGTTCGGCGAGCCGCGTCACCAGGTCCCGGTCCACCAGGAGCGCCGCCGTCTCTTCCCCGAGCCCCTCGATGTCCAGCGCCGACCGGGAGCCGTAGTGCTGCACCCGTCCCTTGAGCTGGGCGGGGCAGCCGAAGCGATTGGGGCAGATGGTCCGCGGGCCCTCCTCGTAGACCTCCGTGCCGCAGGCCGGGCAGTGGGTGGGCATCCGGTACGGGTCCTCGCGGTCCGCCTCCTGCTCCACCACCTCCACCACCTGGGGAATGACGTCGCCGGCGCGCTGGATCCGGACACGGTCGCCCTCCCGTATGTCCTTGCGGACCAGCTCTTCGCGGTTGTGGAGGGAGGCCCGGGAGATGGTGACGCCGCCCACCACCACCGGCCGCAGGAAGGCCACCGGCGTCAGGACCCCCGTCCGACCCACCTGGATGCCGATGCGCTCGATGCGGGTGACCTCCTTGCGGGGCTCGAACTTGTAGGCGAGCGCCCAGCGCGGGTGGTGGGCGGTGGAGCCCATTTCCTGTCGGACTGCCAGGTCGTCGAGCTTCACCACCACCCCGTCGATCTCGTAGTCCAGCTCGTCCCGCTCCACCTCGAAGCCGGCGTGGTAGGCCAGGATCTCCTCGGGGTCGGTGGCCGTCTCCACCCGCTCCGGCACCTTCAGCCCCCACTGCCGGATGGCCTCCAGGCCGTCCGTGTCGCTCGCGAAGGACGCCCCCTCCACGTGGAGCACGTCGAAGACCAGGACGTCCAGCTCCCGGGACGCCGTCACCGAGGGGTCGAGCTGCCGGATGGAGCCCGCCGCGGAGTTGCGGGGAGACGCGTAGGGCTCCCGACCCTCCTCGGCGAGGCGGGCGTTGAAGGCCTCGAAGGCGGAGATGTACATCATGACCTCCCCCCGGAAGGCCACCACGGCCGGTGCCGCGCGCGTCTCGGTACGGAGCCGCAGAGGAAGGGAGGGGATGGTGCGGAGGTTCGCCGTGACGTCCTCCCCGGTGCGCCCGTTCCCCCGGGTCACCGCCCGGACGAAGACCCCGTCCTCGTAGACCAGCTCGATGGAGGCCCCGTCCAGCTTGGGTTCCAGGAGGTAGGTGGGGTCCCGGTCCTCCCCCAGCGCCTTCCGCACCCGTTCGTCGAAGCGCCGTACCTCGTCCGGCTCCTGGGTGGAATCCAGCGAGAGCATCGGCGCGAGGTGATCCCGGTTCTCGAAGGCGTCCTGGGGCTCGGTGCCGACCCGGCGGGTGGGGGAATCGGGGGTGGCAAGCTCCGGCCATTCCTCCTCCAGCGCCTGGAGCCGCCGGAAGAGTTCGTCGTAGGCCTCGTCGGAGATCTGGGGCCGGGCCTCCACATAGTAGAGGTGGCTGTGGCGCCGGAGTTCGGACTGGAGGGTGCGAGCCTGGTCCCGCGCCTCGTCGGCGGAGAGATCGGACGGGTCCGGGCGGAGATCGAGGTCAGGCGTCAAGAGGAGTCGCGTCGCGAGAGTCGTGGCGTCGTGGGGGGGAAGGCTCCATAATAACGCTTCCGCCCACGACCTCTCGAAGCCCGTCGCAGTTGCGGACGGGCACCAGGAGCCACGGCATGACTCGACCCTCCTTGCTCACCCCGGCCCGCGGCGCCCGCTCCTCGGCCGCCCTGGCCTTCGCCACCCTCCTCGCCCTGGCGCTGGCCTCCCCGGTCTCCGCCCAGATGGAGGAGACCACCGCCCGAGGCGCCGACGAGGGAGACGGCCCCCACGACCGGCTGATCCTTCGGGGGGTCACCATCGTGGACGGCACCGGGGCCCCGCCGCAGGGGCCCATGGACATCGTCATCGAGGGGGACCGCATCGCCGAGATCCGTTCGGTGGGCTACCCCGGCGTGGCCATCGACGAGGACGACCGCCCCGACGGCGCCACCCGCGAGATGGACCTGTCGGGCAACTGGGTCCTCCCCGGCTTCGTGGACATGCACGTCCACACGGGTGGAGGCGGGAAGGCTCCCCAGCCCGAGTACGTCTACAAGCTCTGGATGGGGCACGGCGTCACCACGACCCGGGGGGTGGGCCACGGACCCATGATGTGGGCCCTGGGCGAGAAGGCCCGAGCCGCCCGCAACGAGATCGTGGCCCCGCGCATGGTGGTCTACGTCCGACCCGGAGAGGCGTGGGACGGCGGGGACATCGACTCCCCGGAGCAGGCCCGGGCCTGGGTGCGCTGGGCGGCGGAGCAGGAGGTGGAGGGACAGCGCATCGACGGGCTCAAGCTCGGCGCCTACGACCCGCCGATCATGGAAGCGCTTCTGGACGAAGCGGCGGCCCACGGGCTGGGGACGGTGGCCCATCTGGCCCAGACGGGCGTCGCCCGGATGACGGCGCTGGACGCCGCCGAGGCGGGCCTGGACATGATGACCCACTACTACGGGCTCTTCGAGTCCATGCTCACCGACCACTCCCTCCAGGACTGGCCGCTGGACTACAACTACAACAATGAGCAGCACCGCTTCGGCCAGGTGGGCCGGCTCTGGGAGCAGTCGGCGGAGCCCGGGAGCGAGGAGTGGGACGCCCTCATCGACCGCTTCCTCGAGCTCGACTTCGCCATCGATCCCACCATGACCATCTACGAGGCCAGCCGGGACGTCATGCGGGCTCGGGAAGCCGAGTGGCACGAGGACTACACCCTCCCCAGCCTCTGGGACTTCTACCAGCCCAGCCGAAGGGCCCACGGCTCCTACTGGTTCTACTGGACCAGCGAGGACGAATACCATTGGACCCAGTTCTACCGGAAATGGCAGACCTTCCTCAACGACTTCAAGAACGCCGGCGGCGTGGTCACCACGGGGTCGGACTCTGGCTTCATCTACAAGCTCTACGGCTTCGACTACATCCGGGAGCTGGAGCTGCTGCGGGAGGCGGGCTTCCACCCCATCGAGGTCATCCGGAGCGCCACCCTGAACGGCGCCCAGCAGATCCACGAGCCCAAGGGGCTGGAGAACGAGTTGGAGTACGGCATCCTCCGCGAGGGGATGAAGGCCGACCTGGTGGTGGTGGAAGAGAACCCGCTGGAGAACCTCAAGGTGCTCTACGGGACGGGGGCCGTGCGGCTGAACGACGAGACCGGCGAAGTGGAGCGGGTGGGTGGCGTCCGCTACACGGTGAAGGACGGCATCGTCTACGACGCGAAGCAGCTCCTGGCGGACGTTCGCGCCATGGTCCAGGCCCAGAAGGAGGAGCGGAACATCACGGATGGCAACGGGGGAGGGGCCCGCTGACGTCCGGGACGGCCGTGCCGGGGTCCGCCTTCTGAGCGGACCCCGGCCACACTAGCTTCACTCCGCCGCCACCCCCCTCCGTCCCCTCCGACTCCATGCAGGCCATCCCACCCTGGGGTCATGCCGCCATCATCCTGGCGACCTTCTTCGCCATCGCGGTGGGGGCGAAGTACGTGGTGGACGCGGCGGCGGCCATCGCCCAGCGCATGGGGGTGTCTCAGCTCGTCATCGGCCTCACGGTGGTGGCCTTCGGGACCTCGGCGCCGGAGTTCGGCGTGACGCTGGTGGCAGCCTTCGAGGGGCGGGACTCCATCTCGGTGGGCAACATCGTAGGATCCAACATCTTCAACCTGGGCTTCATCCTGGGCGGGGCGGCGCTCTTCCGGGCCATCCCCACCGACCGCATCCTGGTCTGGCGCGACTCCACCACCCTCATCGGCGCCACGGCCCTCCTCTTCCTCTTCACCGCCTTCGACCTCTACCTGGGGGTTCTGGACGGAGCCCTCCTCTTCGCGGCCCTGGGGGCCTACCTGACGGTGGTGTGGAAAGCCCGGAAGGACGGCTTCGAGCCCACCGACCCCGACGACGAGATGGAGGAGGTGGAGGAGCTGCCCGGGGGCAACAGCCGCCTCACGGAGCCCCTCTTCCTCCTTGTGGGCTTCTGCCTGGTGGGGCTCGCGTCCCACTTCCTCATCGAATCGGCGAGCCAACTCGCCCTCCACTTCGGGGTGAGCGAATGGGTCATCGCCGTCACGGTGGTGGCCGCCGGGACCTCGGTGCCGGAGCTCGCCACCGTCCTGGCCGGCGTCGCCCGGGGGCACATGGCGCTCTCGGCGGGGAACGTCATCGGGAGCGACATCTTCAACGTGCTGGGGGTCCTGGGGCTGGCGGGGATGATCCAACCCATGGCGCTGGCCCCGGAGGCGCGCATGTCCCTCCTGGCGCTGAGTGGGATGGTGCTGGTGGTAGCCCTCACCATGCGCACAGGGTGGCGGGTCTCGCGCTTCGAAGGGGCGGTCCTCCTGGTGCTGGCCCTCATCCGTTGGGTCATGGACTTCGCCTCCCGGTCCGGCTGACCCGTGGATGTCGCCCGCCTCCGCGACGATACCCCCGGGTGCTCCCCGGCAGGGACCCCGTCGGGCACGAACGGCGGCCACATCCACCTGAACAACGCCGGTGCGGCCCTCATGCCCCGGCCGGTCCTGAAGGCGGTGCGGGACTACCTGGAGCTGGAGGCCCGCCTCGGAGGCTACGAGGCCGCCGATGCCGCAGCCGACGCCATCGAGGACGCCTACGCCGCCGTCGCCCACCTCCTGGGAAGCCGCCCGGACCAGGTGGCCTTCACCGAGCACGCCACCGCCTCCTTCGTGGCGGCGCTCTCCTCCATCCCGCTGCGGGAGGGCGACGTAGTCCTGACCACCCGGGCGGACTACGTCTCCAACCAGATCCAGTACCTCTCCCTGGCGGAGCGCTTCGGGATCGAGGTGGTGCGGGCCCCGGACGCCCCGGAGGGCGGGGTGGACGTGGGGGCCATGGAGGAGCTCATCCACCGCCGGCGACCCCGGGTCGTGGCCGTGACCCACATCCCCACCAACTCCGGGCTGGTGCAGGACGTCGCCGCCATCGGTGCCCTCTGCCGGGCCCGGGACGTCTGGTATCTGGTGGACGCCTGCCAGTCCGTGGGCCAGATGCCGGTTCACCCGGAGGAGATCGGCGCCGACTTCCTCTCGGCGACGGCCCGCAAGTTCCTGCGGGGACCCCGGGGCGCCGGATTCCTCTGGGTCTCGGAGCGGGCGCTGGACGCGGGCCTCACCCCCCTCTTCCCCGACCTCCGGGGGGCCGACTGGATCGACGAGTCGCTGGTGCAGCCCGCCCCGGGCGCCCGTCGATTCGAGAGCTGGGAGTTCTTCTGGGGCCTGGTCCTGGGCACCGGCGCCGCCGCACGCTATGCCACCGATCTGGGGCTGGACGCCATCGAGACCCGCATCCGGCGGCTGGCGGAGGAGCTCCGCGCAGCGCTGGCGGAGGTCCCGGGCGTTCGGGTCCTGGACCACGGCGCCGAGCTCGGCGCCATCGTCACGGTCGCTGTGGAGGGGCACGAACCCCCGGCACTCATGCGGAAGCTCCGGGACCGGGGGGTCCACACCACCGGCCAGGGCCGGCTCGACGCCGTCCTCGACTACGACGCCAAGGAGGTGGCCGGCGCCCTTCGCCTCTCACCCCACGTCTACAACACCTCGGAGGAGATCCGGGAGGCGGTGGCGATCCTCGACGAGTTGCTCCGGTGAAGAGGATTCGACCCGGCTGCGTACCCGGAAGTGCGTGCCCGAGTCACGCCCCGCGGCGACCGGCGGGCGAGACGCCCCTCGGGACAGGGTAAGGAGCATCGGTGCAACCGGACGTGGAGCGGGAGTTGATACGTAAATGCAGGGCCGGCGACCAGCGGTTCTACGAGCCGTTGGTGCGGGCCTACGAGCCCTCGGGGCTTCGGCTGGCCCTCTCCATGATGGGAAATCGGGACGACGCCCAGGACGCCCTGCAGGACGCCTTCGTGAAGGCCTTCCACGCCCTGGATCGCTTCGACCCGAAGCGCTCGTTCGGTCCCTGGTTCTTCCAGATCCTCCGCAACCAGTGTCGGGACATGCTCCGGAGCCGGAAGGCCCGCTTCGACCGCGAGGCGCTGGACGAGCGCCTGGAGGCCCGCCCCGCCGGCCAGGAGACGGACCCCGAGCGACGACGGCAGGAACAGGCCGCCCGGGAGACCCTCTGGGAGGCGCTGGGTGCCGTCGGGGAGGACCACCGGGAGGTGCTGGTCCTCAAGGAGCTCCAGGGCTTTCGCTACCACGAGATCGCGGAGATCCTCGACGTTCCGGAGGGAACCGTGGCCAGCCGGCTCTTCCACGCCCGAAAGGCACTCCACGGCACACTCCTCGAGATGGGGGTCACCTACCCGTGAGAGGCCGACCGTGAAGCCGCACATCACCAAGGACGAGCTCATGCTCTTCCTGGACGGGGAGCTGGATCCGGAGGCCCATGAGCGGGTTCGGCGGGCGCTGGAGAACGACACCGAGCTCACCCGGGAGCTGGCCATCTTCCGGGCCATGAAGGGCCAGTTCCACGAGCTCAGCTTCGACGCCGGAGACCGTCGCGGATCGGTGTGGGCCCGGGTGGACCGCCAACTCACCCGACCCGTGGGGTGGGTGCTCCTCACCGGTGGTGTCCTGGCCTGGCTCCTCTACGGGACCTACCTCTTCGCCACCGGCCCCTCCGACGCCTGGGAGAAGCTCGCCACAGGTGCCGTGGTCATCGGTGTGCTCCTTCTCCTGGGCAGCGTCATCGCCGAGCGGTATCGCGCCTCCCTCACGGATCCCTATCGGGACGTCCATCGATGATCCTCGTCACCACCCCCGACGTCCCCGGGCGTCGCATCCGGCGTACCCTCGGCCTCGTGCGGGGCAACACCATCCGGTCCCGGCACCTGGGACGCGACATCATGGCCATCTTCCGCAACATCGCCGGAGGCGAGATCCACGAATACACGAAGATGCTGGCCGAGGCCCGGGAGCAGGCCATCGACCGCCTGGAGCAGGAGGCCCGGGCGCTTGGAGCCGATGCCGTGGTGGCGATGCGTTTCCAGACCGCCGAGGTCATGTCCGGCGCCGCGGAGATGCTCTGCTACGGCACCGCGGTGGAGCTCGACCCCGGCGATGCGTAGCGGCTTGCCGTCCCTCCAGCGGTCGAACATCTTCGCCCTCTCCTCCGGACTGGGCTCCAGAAGGGTCTTCCTTGGCCGAACTCTCCCTCCTCCAACACGACCCTCTCACCGTGGCTCGTCTCCGTGATGCCCTGACCCCCTCGCATCGCGTCCGGGCCTTCGGGTCCTGGACGGCGCTCGAGGGGGAGCTGCAGGGGTCCGAGGTAGACGCCTGCATCGTGGACGCGGACCTGCCCTCCCGGGCGGAGGCCCTGGAGCGCATGGAGCGGCTGCAGCTCCGGCATCCCACGGTGGGCCTCGTGGCCTTCGGCGACTTCGACCGGGCGGGGGCGGACGTCTTCCGCCTGGGTC
>CAKZOQ010000596.1 GCA_937136445.1 uncultured Gemmatimonadota bacterium | reverse complement strand
GGGGTCAGGATCCCTGCTACCTGGGACTCCTGGGAGCCGGCGGGTGTTGGGCGTCATCCGTCAGACATCGTCCAGAAGACGATGCCGCCGGCCTGCTGGCCGACCTCCACGGACGCCACCAGCTCGAAGCTCTGGAGGTCGTAGATGTCCACCTTGCCGGGCTCGGCCCCCTTGCCTTCGACGCTGATGAAGGCGTAGCGGGAGTCGGGCGTCACCGCCACGCCATGGGTGACGGTGGTGGTGCTCGGCACCACGGCGAGGCTCTCGCCGGTGGCCGCGTCGAAGAATTCGACGGCGCCGGCGCCCTTGAGGGACGCCACCAGGATCCGCCCGTCCGGGGTGATCCCCAGGTTGTAGGGGCCCCGCCCCGCCTGGAAGGTGCGGTCCACCGTCCAGCGTTCGGCGTCCACCACGACGATCTCGTCGCTCTTGTTGCAGGCCACGTAGACCTCCCGCCCGTCCGGGGCGGGCTCTGCCCAGGTGGGGGAGCAGCTCGGCTCCATCGATCCGTGGTCCATGCCGGCCATGGAGGCACCGGCCCGGTCGTGGGAAGCGGGGGACCCCGTGACGCCGGCGTGGCCGGTGACGATCTCGCCCGGGTCATAGTCGGTGACGGGGCCCCGGGCTCCCTGAGCCACGGAGAAGCGGCGGGATACCTGGAAGCTGCGGGTGTCGATCTCCACGAGCTGGTCGTCCATCATGCACATGGAGTAGGCGTGGAGTCCGTCGGGGGAGAGCCGCAGTCCATGGGGCATGGTGCAGGTGGGAATCTGCTCCACCTCGATGAGGTCCGGGGTGTAGACCACCGAAACGGTGGAGGGGACGTGCTCTCCATGGAGGTTGAAGTTGGCCACGAGGGCATAGAGCCCGTCCGGCGTGAGATCCAGCGTCGCCGGGAAGTTCCCCAGCAGCGTGGGATCGCCCACCACGGTGTCGGGCCCGGCGGCGAATTTCCACAACTTGCCGTCGGGGACCCCGTGGGCCGTGGTCATGAGAAGGTGCTCGCCGTCCGGGGTGACGTTCAGCCCGTGGGGCCCCTCGTTCTCGAGGGCCATCTCCCCCACGGAGGTCGTCTTCTCCACCGCAGCGCCCTCCGGACCGAATCGGATGCGGTGGATCAGGTCCGCGGATTCCGCTCCGACGTAGACCCGATAGACGGGGCCGTGGGAGCCAGCCTCCCTGGGCGCTGCGTCCTGGCCGGCGGACGGGACGGCGCCCCAGGCCAGGGCAGCCAGGACCAGGGTGGCGGCCTGGCCGGCCACGGCGGCGTGGCGGGGACGGAGACGAGACGGCATGGGGAATCCGGACTGGAGACGGCGACCGGGCGTAGGAGGACGGTTGTAATAGGCCCGACGGCCCTCCGGAGTTCAAGGGACGCAGCGACGGAGGCGCCGGAAGCTCAACACCCCCTGACGCATCAAGCAATTCAAGTTATTATCTCTGTGGTACTTAGCACGTCGCACATGCGGCCGCTTCCCCGCGACGTCTTCTCCCCGGGAGCGGTCAATGAACGAACACACGAGGATTGCCCTTGGGTAACAACCACAAGAAAACCGATCTCGACCACGCCCGCGACGAGCTCATGAGCCACGTCATCCGATGCGAGGTCTTGAAGGCCCGCATGGAAGACCGCGAGCACTGGCTGGACGAGACGATGGAGTACATGAAGGACCGCTACCCCACTCTGAACGACATGCAGGTCGCGCAATTGGAGATGGTGGGGCGTCAGTTCATCAAGCCGGTCATCCCCCACGGCAAGGGGAACCATGCCGCGAACCGGCCGGACGCCGTCGTCACCACCACGGAAGGCGATGAGGTCGCCGAGTCGGATCTGACCCACGTCGAGACCACGGAAAACGAGGTCGAGGTGGAGCTTCCCGACGAGGCCCAGGACGCGCCGGACGAGATGGACGCCGAGCCTCAGCCCGCCTGAGTCCTCTCGGTCCATCCGAAGCACCCGGAGGGGTGTCGGGCCATCGAGCCCGGCACCCCTCCGGTTCGTTGTGGGAGGCCTGGGCCTACTCGACCCGCTCCAGCGCGGGGTTGTCCCGGTGCCAGCGGCCCCGCTTGGCCACATCCCGTCCCTCCACACGAACCACGTCGGCGGTGTAGTCCCACGCACCTCCCATGAGCGCCGACCCCACCCCGTAGGCGTCTACCGGCACCCCCTCGGCGTCGAAGGACCGGATCTTCTCGGCGGTGAACCCGCCGGACGCCACGATGCGGACGTGGTCGAACCCCTGGGCGTCCAAGGCATCCCGAACCCGGTGCACCAGGCGCGGGTTCACCCCGCGAGGGTCGAAGTCCCCCATCTCCTCGGCGAGGGAGCGGTCCACCATGGTGGACGCCGTGTCCAGGCGGACGCCCCAGAGCCGCTTCCCCAGGTCCCGGGCTACGGCCAGGGAGGTCCCGACGCAGTCGTTGTCGAAGTCCACCAGGGAGATGACCCGGACGTCGTCGTCCATGGCCTCGGCGAAGGCGCGGGTTGCGGCCACGGTGTCCCCTCCAAAGGCGGCGATGAGGGCGTGGGGCACCGTCCCCGTCCCCTCCGAGCCCCACCACGAGGCCTGGGCGTCGGTAGAGACGCCGATGGCTCCCGCCACGTGGGCTGCCCAGCCGTCGCCCGTCTGGACCATCCAATGGTCGTGCCGGGCCGGGAAGAAGAGCACGGGACGAGGCCAGGCGGCTTCCACCACCACCCGGGTGTTGGTGGCGATGCGGGTGCGGCGCGCCAATACGCCTACGTACAGGGTCTCCAGGTGGGCGAAGGCGGCGTAGGGTCCCCGGATGCGGAGCACCGGCTCCCACGGGCGCGCCCGATGGCCGTCCCGGAGGGCGTCCACCTCCAGGTCCTCGAAGGAGAAGCCCTCGGTGAGGCAGAGCTTCAGGATGGCGATGGCCTCGTCGGTGCCGGCCACCCAGGCCTCCTTCTTCTGGAAGACCTGCATGGTGACGTCGGGGTTCCTCCCGGCGGACTCCAGCACCTCCCGGGCTCGCACGAAGTACTTGTCCGAATAGTAGCCGGCCCGCATGCGCTCCGCGGGAAGCTGGAAGATCCCCGGGTCCAGACGGGACTCGGGGCGCAGGGGCGGCGGAGGACCGCCGAGGGTATCGTCGGGCGTCTGTGGGGGGATCATGGCGGGAAAGCTATCCAGTCGCGGGGGGGCGGGTCCATCCGGAGCTCCGTCGTGCCGTCCCGAACGGAGGCACGAGCTCCGGGCTTCCGGGTAGGCGCGAGGGAAGGCACCACCATCGAACACGACGCGCAACGATTCAGGAGACACACACCATGGCAGTACGCACGGCGAAGGCGATCTGGACCGGCGACCTCGGATCCGGCTCCGGCGAAGTGAGCACCGAAAGCGGCGTTCTCGACGCCGCCTACTCCTTCTCCTCGCGGTTCGAGGAGGGCGAGGGCACGAACCCGGAGGAGCTCATCGGTGCGGCGCTGGCCGGCTGCTTCTCCATGGCGCTCTCCAACGAGCTCGCCGAGGCGGGTCATTCGCCGAAGGAGGTTCATACCACCGCCGAGGTCCACCTGGCCATGACCGACGACGGTCCCTCCGTCAGCCAGATCGACCTGGACTGCGAGGCGAAGGTCGGGGACATCGATGACGCCACCTTCCAGAACTTCGCCAACGGAGCCAAGGAAGGCTGCCCCATCTCCCAGGCGCTCTCCGCGGTGACGATCACCCTGGAGGCGAAGTTGATCGACTGAGGACCGGCGGAGGGCGCGGGTAGGGATCTCCGGAAGGCCGGGCAGGCCTCAGGTGGGCCGTTCGAGGGCTTGTGGCTCCCCGGCGGACGTACCGATACTCCCCCACCATGACCACACTGATCCTGATCCTGGGCGTCGCCCTCTCCACCTCCTTCCTCTGCAGCATCCTGGAGGCGGTGTTCCTCTCCATCACCCACTCCTACATCGCCGTCCTGCGCGACGAGGGGGAGTGGGCCGGAGTCTGGCTGGAGAAGGCGCAGAAGAAGATCGACGAGCCCATCGCTGCCATCCTGACCCTCAACACCATCGCCCACACCATGGGAGCCACCATGGGCGGGGCGGTGGCGGCCGAGGTCTTCGGCAACGCGTGGGTCGCCATCTTCTCCGCTGCCCTGACGCTGGCGGTCCTCCTCTTCACGGAGATCGTGCCCAAGACGGTGGGGGCTACCTACTGGAAGCAGCTCGCGAAGCCATCGGCCTACGTCCTCCGCTTCCTCATCGTCGTCATGAAGCCGGTCCTGGTCCCGCTGGGGTGGATGTCGAGCCTCCTCACCCGCGGTGCCGAGCGTCCGACCATCAGCCGGGCCGAGCTCGAGGTGCTGGCGGAGATCGGGCTTCGGGAGGGCACGTTGGACGAGGACGAGTGGCGGGTGGTCTCCAACATCATCCGGCTGGACGAGATCTCGGTGGGCGAGGTCATGACGCCGCGGACCGACATGGTGGCCGTCAGCGCCGCGGCCAGCCTGGAGGAGGCCCAGGAACTCATGCTGGACCGGGGACACCTCCGGCTCCCGGTCTACGAAGACAGCCTGGACCACATCGTGGGGGTCATCCTGGCCCGGGATCTCTGGCAGGCCATGCGCGACGGGAAGGACACCATTCCGGAGATCCTCCGGCCCGTCCCCTTCGCGCCAGCCTCCAAGCCGGTGGAGGATCTCATCCCGGAGATGCGGGAGCAGCGCACCAAGATGTGCATCGTGGTGGACGAGTTCGGTGGGACGGCGGGTCTGGCCACCCTCGAGGACCTCATCGAGGAGATCATCGGTGAGATCCAGGACGAGCATGAGGACGAACCGCTGGACTTCCTCCGCCTGGCGGGAGGTCGGGTGCGGGCCTGGGGCGGCGTCCCCCTCCGGGAGGCCAGCACCACCCTCGGCTTCGAGCTCGCCTCGGACGAGGAGGAGGGCTACGACACCCTGGGCGGATTCGTCTTCGGGCGCCTGAACCGGATCCCCGTGGTGGGCGACCAGGTGGAGCTGGAGACGGGAAGCCTTCGAGTGGTGCGGATGCGGGGGCGGCGCGTCGAGTACCTCATGTTCATCCCCCAGGAGGTCGGCGCCGCCTGAGCGGGGCTACCCGATGGCGGGCTCGTCCCGCCCCCCGCCCTCCTCCGTCCCTCCGGGTGGCCCGCGTTCCTCCTCTGCCCGCGCCCGGGCGGCGATCCGCTGCTCCTCCATCCAGAAGGAGACGGCCAGGAGGATGGCGCCGCAGGTGATGGACATGTCCGCCACGTTGAAGATGGGGAAGTCCCAGAGGCCGAGGTCGATGGGCCCGAGGAAGTCCACGACGCCCCGATCCCAGCGCAGTCGGTCGTACAGGTTCCCCAACGCGCCCGCCACCACCAGCGAGATGGCGGTGATCCGGGTGTGGTCTCCCTCCTCCGCATCCTTCATGAGGTAGACGAGGAGCCCCAGGGCCAGGAAGGTCACCGGCACGAAGAACCACCGCGAGTCCTCGCCCACCGAGAGCCCGAAGGCGGCCCCCTTGTTGAAGGCCAGGGTGAGGGGCACCAGCCCCCCGAAGAGCTCGCCCCGTTGGGCTACCAGGGCCTCCAGGGCCCATCGCTTCGTCACCCAGTCCAGTACGAGGATCGGGGGGACGAGGACACCGAAGATGAGGAGCTTGACCCGCACGGCGGATTCCTTGGGGCTGGGTGGAGCGGGCGGACCCGGAGACGAGAACGTGCCCCGCCGAGGCGGGCGACGGGTGGAAGGTGACAGGAGCGGCGACCGGCCGGAAGGGGACTCGACCCCGGCCTACTCCTTCCGGAAGAGCGCCACCGTGGAGGAGGGGCGTTCCAGCTCCCAGCCGAAGCGGTCCGCGATCCAGGAGAGGGTCTCCGGTCGGTAGAAGACCACATGGGTGGGGTCGCGGCGGTACCACCATTCGGCGAAGCCCTCGTCGTCCTCCAGCACACCGGTCATGAGCCCCAGCCATCCTGGGCGTCGCAGGAGGGCATCCAGGCGCTGGAACGCCTCGCCAGGTCGGTGGAAGTGCTCCGCGGTCTCCGTACAGGTCACGAAGTCCCAGGTGCGCTGGAGGGGGGTGGGGTCCGGGGCGAAGAACGGGTCCCAGAGGGCCATGGAGTGACCGGCCTCCTCCATCATCACCGAGAGCGTCGGCCCCGGCCCAGACCCGTAGTCCAGACCCTCCCGGGCGGGGGGAAGCCGATCCAGGAGGGGTCCGGCCAGACGGTGGAGGAAGGCCCGATAGTCGGGGTCCTCAGGGTCGTTCTCGTGGGTCTCGTACCGGACGCGCTCCTCCTCCGCGGTGGGGTGTTGCTCGGAGTCCTGGAAGGTGAGCCGGCAGATGGCGCAGCGGTGGTACCGGCGGCCATCGACCTCGGCGAAGAGGCGGACGTCGTTGCCACCACAGAGGAGGCAGGCGGGACCGGAGGTGTCGGACGGGTGGGGAGAGGACGTAGGCACGAGGCGGAGGTGGCGAGGAGACCGGTTCCATGGTGGCGGGACCGCTCGGACCCGTCCACCCCGTGGAGCCGGGGCTGCGTCGGGGGCACGGGGTTTCGGAGACCGGCCGGTGAGCCGACCTTCCGGCGCGCCCTTCTGCTCTCCTCTCCGCCTCCCCTTCCCCACCTCGTGTCCGTCGCCACCCGTGTCATCCGGGCCTGGGCCCTCGTGGGCGTGGTCGCCCTCCTGGGGAACGCCGTCGTCCGACTGGGAAGGCGGGGCCTCGATACCGTCCGGGAGGGGCTGTCCGCCGGGGAATGGACGGTGCTGGCCGCCGTCTTCGTCCTCTTCGTCTACGTGGAGGGGGTGCGGGCCCTCCAGAGGAAGTGGGTGCCCTTCGTGGTGGGGCGGATGGAGGCGCTGGGCCGGCGGAGCCCTCTGCTCCACCGGCTGTTGGCCCCTCTCCACGTGATGGCGCTCGTGGGCGGACCGCGGCGGACGGTGCTGAGGGCGTGGGCTGGGGTGGCCGCCGTCATCGTGGCCATCCTCGTCCTCCGGAGCGTGCCGGATCCCTGGCGAGGCATCGTGGACGTGGGGGTCGCGGCCGCCCTGGGGTGGGGTCTTCTGGTCCTCCTGCTCCAGGCAGTGGCGACTCAGCTCGAGGGGGAAGCGGAGGGCGACATGGCCTCGTAGAGCTCGAGGTGCCGCTCCACCTGGTGGCTCCAGGTGAGCTCTTCCGGGATGCCCCGGGCGGCGCCCGACCGCAGCGTCTCCAACTCCCCGTCGTCGGCCGCCAAGCGGACGAGGGCGTCCTCCAGGGCCTGGTCGGAGCCCACCAGGAGCCCGTTCTCTCCGTGGACCACGAAGGCCTCCATCCCGCCCTCCACCCGGCCCAGCACCGGGAGACCCCGGGCCAGGGCCTCCAGGCCTCCGAGGCCGAACGATTCCACGGGGCACGCATTCACGAAGACATCGCCCCGGGACAGCACGGCCCGCACGGCCTCCTCGTCCCCTTCCCCCAAGAAGGTCACGACGTCGCCCAGGCCGAGCCGGCGACTCCGTGCCTCGAGGCGCCCGCGCTCCGGGCCGTCTCCCAGGACCTCGAGGGTGATGTCGGCGCCGCCCGGCTGCCGTCGGCGGGCCCCTGCGACGGCGTCCAGGAGGGCCGACACCCTCTTCCTGCGATGCAGGCGTGAGGTGGTGACCATGCGAAGCTGTCCCGCCTCCGCTGGAGGTGGCGTCCCGGACCACACTCGTTCGTCCAGTGCGTTGGGGAGGAGGCGAACCTGGCGGTCGGGCATCAGGGACTGGAGGTCCCGCGCTACCACCGGGCTCACGGCGGCGACCTCGAAGGACCACCGTCGCCAGCCCAGCACCGGAGCCGCGGCGCGGTAGAACCAGTGGAAGGGGCCGAAGGTGGAGTGGAAGGTGCCCAGCCCCGGCAGTCCGAGCCGGTGGGCCGCCCATCCTGCCACGA
>CAKZOQ010000595.1 GCA_937136445.1 uncultured Gemmatimonadota bacterium | reverse complement strand
TGCCCGACTGCTCGGAGACGTTGATGCCCGCGCCTCGACCCTGGAGGAGGGCGTCCGTGCTGAGGAGCGGCTCGTCGATGTCCGCCGTCGTCACCTGGGCGATGGAGTTCCCGATCTCCCGGCGGCGGGCCGCGCCGGCCGTCCCGGTGACGATGATCTCGTCCAGGCCGAGCGCCTCCTCGTTCAGGACGAAGTCCAGCTCAGCGGTGGCCCCGGCCGTGACCTCGACGGGCTGGACGGTCCGGGCGTACCCGATGCGCTCGGCCACCGCCTGGTAGGTACCCGGCGGAACGTTGAGGAGGATGAAGCCCCCCCGGGCGTTGGTGAGCGTGCCGGTGCCCGTCCCCTCCAGGAAGACCTGGACGGAGTTGAGCGGAGCCTGGGACGAGGCCGCGATGACGCGGCCCGTGATGGTGGCTGCCAGACTCAGGAGCAGGGCCACGAAGCCTCTGCACCCGATTCTCCCTGGGGACGGCCCACAACGAACTCGAACGACGGTCGACATAAGGTCTCTCCTGTCGAAAGGGGGAACAGACCTGGAGGTATCGCCCGGCAGGGCGAGCCCATGCCGAGTTGACCTTGCGTCCCGGACGGGACGCTCAGAGCCGCTGACAAGGCGGGGATGTCAAGTAGCCATGACTGGTGCTGGCACAATAGACCGGGATGCAGGTTTCCGCCATGAACCGCGCGGATTCCTGGACATGCACCCGTACCTGCGCCCGTGAGCGGGCGAGCGGCGGGTCGGCGGTAGGTCGCAGGCCCTCGAGGGGCGTCGGACCTAGCGGGGCTCTCCCGCGGCGCGCACCACCTGGCCGTCCTTCATGACGAAGGCGACCCGGCGCAGCGCGGAGATGTCGTCCAGGGGGTTCCCGGGCACCGCGATGACATCGGCCAGCAGCCCCGCCCGGAGGTCGCCGACCTCATCCGCCACGCCCAGGGCTTCCGCCGCGCGGCTCGTGGCGCTGATGAGGGCCTCGCGCTCCGACTGACCGGCCGCGACCCGGCGCTCGAACTCGATGGCGGTGTCCCCGGACCAGGACCAGCCCGAGTTCGCGTCGGTGCTGAAGATGATGGGCACGCCCTTTTCGACGGCCAGGGTGAAGACGTCGGTCCGGATGGGGAGGAGCCGGGCGGTCCACTCCAGCGCCTCCTCCGTGTACCCGAAGCGGTCGCCATTCTCCAGATAGTACTCGGAGAGGTAGAGGTTCGGGGCCAGATAGGTCCCGGTCTCCACGAAGAGGTCCAGCGTCTCTTCGTCCAGCAGCGCCCCGTGTTCGATGGTGCGGGCGCCGGCCCGGATGGCCCGCGCCGCCCCGTCCGCCGCGTGGGCGTGAGCGGAGGTGGGGATGCCGGCCCGGGTGGCCTCGTCGATGGCCCACTCGAGCTGCTCCTGGGAGTACACCGCGGTGCCGCCGGACCGGCTGCTCCGTGTGGCGAAGATCTTGAGCCAGTCCACGCCCTCCGCGGCCGTGGCGCGCACGAAGGCCCGGATGGCCTCCTCGGTGGCGGGGGCCTCCCCCTCTTCCACCGCATCCCCTTCCACCCCCGGGAGGGCCCCGTCGCTCATGCCCTGGGCCGACACCTGGAGCCGAGGACCCTGGACCAGGCCCTCCTCGATGGCGTCCCGGAGGTCCACGTCGGCGAAATCCGGACTGCCGAGGGTGCGGACGGTGGTGAAGCCGGTACGCAGAAGAGAGCGGGCGGTCCCGGCCCCGCGGAGGGCCGTCACCGAGCGGCGTTCGCCCCGGGTGTCGAAGCCGTTGGTGATGTGCACATGGGCGTCGATGAGGCCGGGGAGGAGGGTGTGGCCCGGGAGCTCGATGACCGTGGCGCCGGAGGGGGCCTGCGTGCCCTGGCCCACCTCGACGATCCGATTGCCCTGGATGCGGATGATGGGGTTGTCCGTCACGACCCCCGTGCCGTCGATGGCCCGGTCCGCCATGAGGACCACATCCTGGGCGTGGGCGGGCGAGGCGGTGGCCACCGCGAGGGTGGCGGCGAGGAGGAGCGCAGGTCGGGACATGATCACCTCGGCGAGGGTGACAACGGGATGGGCGGGGCGGCGGGCGCTTCTATTCGACGACGTAGACGGTCCCCTCCGCGACACGGGAGGGAAGCACAAGGAGGGGGCTCGGAGGCGGGCCGGAGAGGACGGCGCCCCGGAGGTCGAAGCGGGCGTCGTGGCAGGGGCAGACCATCGCCGCCTGACCCGGGCTCCACTCCACCTGACAGGCCTCGTGGGTGCAGAGGGCCAGCATCACCGTGACCTCTCCCTCGTCGTTGCTCACCAGGATCGGCTGGCCGGCGTACTCGCTGGAGACCACCGTGCCCGGAGGAAGCTCCTCCATGGTGGCCACGGGCACGTCGCGGCGGGGAGCGGCAGAGAGTTCGTCCCATGCGCCCAGGATTCCCCCGGCGCCCATTGCGCCGGCGAGGAGCACGCGGAGGGCCTCCCGGCGGGAGGGGCGATCCGCCGCGGCACATTCGGCGGCCTCGGAAGGGTCGGGGGGATCTAGGGGCGAAGACATGATGGGTTGGGCCGGACCGCAGCGCACGGGGGGCGCCCCCGTAGCTGAGGGGCGAGGAGGGCGAAGATAGATCGGCGGTGCCCCGCCGGACAGGGTGGGCGACGGGGCGTCCGAATGCGCCCTGCCTCGCGCCCCCTTGCCGGAGCCGGCGAGACGCCTCACCGTCTGGGCCGGACCCTGCCCCGCCCTCCCAGGAGCCCGTCGATGTCCTCCTCCGAGACCACGCCGTCCCGAGGCCTCGGGCGTCTCCTCGACGGCGTGGAGCGCGTCGGGAACCGCCTGCCCGACCCCGTCACCCTCTTCGCCCTCCTGGCCCTCGGGGTCGTGCTGGTCTCCTGGATCGCGTCCCTCATCGGGGTCGCGGCCGTCCACCCCGGCACCGGCGAGACCATCACCACCGTGAACCTCCTCTCCGGCGAGGGGCTGCGGCGCATGTTCACCGAGGCGGTGGACAACTTCACCGCCTTCCCGCCGCTGGGGCTGGTCATCGTCGTCATCATCGGGATTGGGGTCACCGAGCACTCGGGGCTCATCTCGGCGGCCCTCCGCCGCCTCCTGGAGGTGGTGCCGGACTCGCTGCTGACGGCGACGCTGGTCTTCGCCGGGATCATGAGCAACATCGCCGTGGACGCCGGCTACGTGGTGGTGGTTCCGCTGGGTGCCGTCCTCTTCGCCGCCGCCGGCCGCCATCCCCTGGCCGGCCTGGCCGCCGCCTTCGCCGGGGTGAGCGCCGGCTTCAGCGCCAACCTCCTCATCACCGGCCTGGACCCCCTCCTCTCCGGGCTCTCCCAGGAGGGCGCGCAGCTCGTCGACCCGGACTACGTGGTCCAGCCCACGGCGAACTACTGGTTCATGATCGCCTCCACCTTCGTCCTCACCGGGCTGGGCACCTGGGTCACGGCCCGCTTCGTGGAGCCGCGGCTCGGGACGTGGGACCCTTCCCGGGGAGAGGACGTGGAGGACGCCATGTCGGTGGACGAGGTCACGGCGGCGGAGCGGAGGGGGCTCCGGGCGGCGGCGTGGACGACGGTGGCCGTCGGCGTGGTGATGGCGCTCCTGGTGGTGCCGGAGGGCGCGCCCCTGCGGGATCCGGCGGCGGTGGCGGCGGGCGCGCCGTGGTATGTCCAGATCGGCCCCTTCCTGAACGCCATCGTCACCCTCCTCATGCTGGCCTTCCTCCTGGTGGGGGTGGCCTACGGGGTCGTCGCCGGGACCATCACCAGCGACCGGGACGTGGCGCGGATGGCGTCGGAGGGGGTGGAGGTCCTGGGGAGCTACATCGTCCTGGCCTTCGCCGCCGCGCAGTTCGTGGCCTGGTTCGGCTGGTCCAACCTGGGGCTCATCCTCGCCATTCAGGGCGCCGCGCTCCTCCAGGGCATCGGCTTCACCGGCCTCCCCATGATCCTGGCCTTCGTGCTGGTGGCAGGCTTCATCAACCTCTTCATCGGCAGCGCCTCGGCGAAGTGGGCGGTCATGGCCCCGGTCTTCGTCCCCATGCTCATGCTCACCGGCTACTC
>CAKZOQ010000594.1 GCA_937136445.1 uncultured Gemmatimonadota bacterium | reverse complement strand
GTCCGAGAGCTCGGTGGGGTCGTTCTCACCCCCGATGGTGATCTGGAGCTGGCCGCGGTGCTTGCGGCGTCCCACGACCTCCGCCAAGAGCTCCCGCCGCTCGGTGAGCTCGATGAGGCCCTTCAGACTCTCACCGGTCTCGAACTCCGGCTGAGACGCAAGGACGCTGGCGCTCCCAAGGTGGAGGGCGTCGCTGTCCAGCTCCTTCAGATCGAAGAGCTCGGCGCCGGACTGGACGAAGATGTTCAGCAGCTCCCGGGCGCCGGCGTCCTGGGGGCGTGCCCCCTGGAGACGCTCGGGGAGGGTGCCCCGGATCTCGCTCAAGGTCTGGCCGGCGAGCCGTTCGTTGAGGATCACGGTGAGCTGCACCAGGGCGTCCCGCGGGACCTCCACCGGAAGGTCCACGTAGAGCGTGCGGATGACGCCCGACTTGATGGTCGCCACCATGAGCACCTTGTTCGTGGAGACCTGGACCAGCTCCACCTTCTCCAGGATGGCGTCCTTGAGGCGAGGAAGGATGGCCAGCCCGAGCTCATTGGAGATGAGGCTCAGCGCCTGCGCCGCCTGCCGGACCAGACGCTCCACCGCCGAGGGGGCACCGTCGCCGCCCACCTCCCGGTGGATGGTCTGCTGCTCCGCCAAGGTCAGGGGGAACGGCTCCATGAGCCGGTCCACGAAGAAGCGGTAGGCCAGGTCGGTAGGCACACGGCCGGCGGAAGTGTGGGGGTGGGTCAGATACCCCTTCTCCTCCAGGTCGCTCATGGTATTGCGCACCGTCGCCGGTGACACGCCGAGATCGAAGCGGCGCGCCACCGTGCGGCTGCCCGCCGGTTCGGCGGTGTCCACAAAGGTGCGGATCACCGCCTCGAGAACCTGACGTTCCCGATCGGTGAGCTCCCCGCCGGTCAGAACCTGTCGCTCCACGTCTCCCATAGCCTTTGAAGATCAAAGGGCCTCGTTCGAAGCTCAACCCGCCTGGGCCTCGTCCAGCGCCACCGTCAACTCATCCAGTCGGAGCCAGCCCCGGGGCGTCAGGCGGATTCGGCCACCAACCTCCAGGGCGAGCCCGCGATCCACCCACCCCTCCATCACCTCTCGGGCCCGCGAGCCCCGCGCCTCCTCCAGGGCCCACCCCCACCGCGTCCGCAAAGCCAACCAGATCCGCTCCAGCCGGAGAGCAGCGGCGTCCAGGCGTTCCCGCGCCTCTTCCGGCGATCGTTGGGCGAGGCACCGATCCCTGTAGGCGGCCCAGTCCGTCAGGTTCCAGCGGCGCACCGGAGGCGCGAAGGAATGGGCTCCGTTGCCCAGCCCCAGGTACGGGCGCCCCTCCCGGTAGCCCGCCTCGTGGCGAGCACGCCGACCTTCCCGGGCGAAGCTCGACACCTCGTAGTGCAGGTAGCCCGATTCGGAGAGGATCTCCGCCGCCTCCAGATACTCGGCGTCCCGGCGGTCCTCAGACGCAGGCGCCTCCCGGCCCGAGGCCACGGCCCGTCCCAATTCCGTGTCGGGCTCCACGGTGAGCCCGTAGAGGCTGACGTGGTCCGGCCCCAACCCCACCACCGCCTCGACCTCGTCCCTCCAGCGGCGGCCCAGATCTCCCGGCAGACCGAAGAGAAGGTCCAGGGTCAGCTCACGGATCCCCGCCCGTCGGGCCGCCTCCACCGCGCCCCGGGCGTCCCGGGGTTCGTGCCGGCGCCCGAGCCAACGGAGCGAGGGAAGGTGGAGGCTCTGGACCCCGAGGCTCACCCGGGTGACTCCGGCCTGGGCCCATCTTCCCGCCAGCTCCGGAGTGAGGTCCTCCGGGTTCGCCTCGGCCGTCCACTCGAACTCCGGTCCGCCGAGACGTCCCCGGCCGAGGAGGTCGGCGACGGCGTCCATGGCGGTCGGGCCGAGGTGCGAGGGGGTGCCCCCTCCGACGTACACGGTGTCCAACCGTTCCGAGAGCCGGAGCCCCTCCTCCGACCGTAGGAGGTCCAGCTCGGCGCCGATGGCTTCGACCCACGCCGGGAGCTCGTGCCCCCCGGCCACGGAGACGGCGTAGTCGCAGTAGGGGCAGCGGCGGGCGCAGAAGGGGGCGTGGAGGTAGACCGATGCGACCGGATCGTGCTCCGTCCACATCTCCTCACCCCGCACGACGAAACCGCTGCCCCGGGAGGCGCGCCACCTGGCCCAGGAGCTCCAGGCGGGTGAGGATGGCCAGCGCCCGCGCCGTGGTCACCCCGGCACGCCCGGCAACGGACTCCACCTTCTGGTCCCCCTCGGCCAGGGTGGCCAGGACCGCCGCCAGCGACGGATCCGCCTCCAAGGCCTCGGCAGGAACGGCCCGGCCCGACGACGAGTCCCTCTCCTCGTCGGGCGAGCGGTGTCGAGACGACGGGGAAGGACCTTCCGGATCCCGGCGTGCCTCCCCCGCAGAGGTCCCGGTCACCTCGGCGACGAACGCCTCCACCGACACCAGCGCCCGCGCCCCCTCCGTGAGGAGCTGGTTGGACCCAGCGCAGGAGGGGGTGTGGATGGGTCCTGGAACCGCCCACACGTCCCGCCCCAGATCCAGGGCGTGGTCCACCGTGATGAGGGCGCCGCTTCGCTCTCCCGCCTCCACCACCACCACGGCCCGGGCCAACGCCGCGACGATCCGATTCCTCCTCGGGAAGTGGTGGGGCCGAGGCGGTGTGCCGGGAAGGAACTCGCTCACCACCAACCCCTCCGCCAGGATCCGGCGAAAGAGGGTGGCATGGGACCTGGGGGAGGCCCGATCGGCGCCACCGCCCAGCACCGCGGTGGTGGGGCCCGCCGCCGCCAGTGCGCCCGCGTGGGCAGCACCGTCCACCCCCAGCGCCAAGCCGCTCACCACCGTCACGCCTCGGCTCGCCAGACCGGCACCCAGTCGCCGGGCCACCTCCCGGCCCCGATGCGTCGCCCGTCGCGCACCGACCACGGCCACCCCTGGACGCTCCAGCAACCCCTCGTTCCCACGGAGGAAGAGCACCGGGGGCGGGTCGGCAAGATGGGTGAGGCAGGCCGGGTAGCGCGGGTCCGTCCAGCTCCAGACCCCCATGCCCAGCTCCCGGGCCCGGGCGAGTCCCCGGACCACCTCGGCGCGAAGCTCCGGATCCCGTCGAGCACGGGCCGCTCCGGCTCCTCCTGCCCCTACCGCCCCCGCGAAGGCCCTCGCCCCGGCCTGCAGCGCCCTCTGCCCACTCCCGAACCGCTCCGTGAGGCGTCGGACCGTCCTGGGCCCCACCCCGGGGAGCCGATCCAGGAGGAGGAGCGCCGCGACCTCACGCCTCAGGGCGTCCACCACTCCTCGTCGGACTCGTCCGTGGCGTCGGCCTCTACCTCCTGTTCCTGGCGGCTCCGGGTCCAGAGCCCCTCCAGGAGCTCGTCCACCCCGGACCGGGTCACGGAGGAGATCAGGAACCGCCCCCAGGCCTCCGGGGCCTCCACCTCCGGCACCTCGTCCGGCGCCAGCAGGTCGGCCTTCGTGAGGACGAGGCAGTGGGGCCGCGCCGCGAGCGCCGCGGAGTACTCGGAGAGCTCGGTGCGAAGGGCATCGTACTCCTCCTGGGGATCGACGGCATCCACCGGCACGAAGAGGGCCAGCGTGCGGGTCCGTTCGATGTGGCGGAGGAACTGGTGCCCGAGGCCCTTTCCTTCGTGGGCGCCCTCGATGATCCCCGGCAGGTCGGCGAGAACGAAGCTGCGGAAGTCGGAGAGCCGGGTGACGCCGAGGTTCGGGGAGAGGGTGGTGAAGGGGTAGGCCGCCACCTTGGGCTGCGCCGCCGTCACCGAGGCCAGGAAGGTGGACTTCCCCGCATTGGGCTCTCCGACGAGCCCCACGTCGGCGATGAGCTTGAGCTCCAACCGGAGGCGAAGGGACTCTCCCTCGTCTCCGGGCTCCCAGCGCCGGGGGGCCTGGTGGGTGGACGAGGTGAAGCGTGCGTTTCCGCGTCCTCCTCGGCCGCCCCGGGCCACCACCAGCCGCTGGTCGTCATCGAG
>CAKZOQ010000593.1 GCA_937136445.1 uncultured Gemmatimonadota bacterium | reverse complement strand
CCTCCATGCGGACGAAGACGTGGGCCGGCACAACGCGGTGGACAAGGTGGTGGGCCACCTCTTCCTGGAGGATCAGCTGCCGGCCGCCGGCCGCATCCTGGTGGTGAGCGGGCGAGCGTCCTTCGAGCTGGTGCAGAAGGCGGTTGCGGCGGGGATTCCCATGCTGGTGGCGGTGGGCGCTCCGTCGAGTCTTGCGGTGGAGCTCGCCGAGCGCTTCGGCATGACCCTCGTGGGCTTTGCCCGGGACGGCGGATTCAACCTCTACGCGGCGCCGGACCGGATCCGGTGACGGCAGCCCCCGAGCCCCTCCGTCTCCTCGGCGCCGTCCTGGCCGGGGGGCGAAGCCGACGCTACGGGGCCGACAAGAGCGGCGCCCGCGTGGCGGGGGTGCCCATGGTTCAGCGGGTCCTGGACGCGGCCCGGGTGGTCTGCGGCGACGACGTGGTGGTGGTGTCCCCGCGTCCGGTCGCTGGGGCGGAGACCACCGATCGAATCCCGGATCGGGTGGCCGATCGCGGGCCCTTGGGCGGCCTCCACGCCGCCCTCCACGAGGCTCGTCGGCGGGAGCTCGACGGCGTCTTGCTCCTGGCCTGCGACCTCCCGCTCCTGGACGGATCCCTCCTCCGTTCGTTGGTGGAGGCGGCGGCCCGGGCCCCGGAGGTGGGGGCACTGGCACCACGGGGGGACAGCGGTCCGCCGGAGGTGGCGTGCGCCGTCTACCGGGCGACGGCGCTCCCCGAGGTGGAAGCCCGCCTGGACGGGTCGGACCGGTCACTCCAGGGGCTCTTCCAGGCTCTGGACGGACGCACCCCCGGCCTCGCCTCCCGAGCTGCCTTCCTGAACGTGAACACGCCGCAGGACCGGGCTCGGGCCCAGGCGGAGCTGGCCCGGGCGGATCTGGCCGAGTCACAGGCCGCCGCGTCCGCACCGGAGGACCTGCCGCCCATCCTCTGTGTCGTCGGCAAGAAGAAGTCCGGGAAGACCACCACCGTCGTGGGGCTGGTGTCCGAGCTTACCGGCCGGGGCCTTCGGGTGATGACCCTGAAGCACGGGCACCACTTCCGTCTGGATCGGGAGGGCACCGACTCCTGGCGGCACCGCCACGAAGGGGGTGCGGCCCGGGTGGTGCTGGCCGGCCCCGACGAGGTCGCCGTCACCGGGGAGTGGAGCACGATGCCGGAGCCGGGTGCTCCCGGGGCGATGAAAGGCCCGCCGGCGGAGCCTCCCCTGGAGGAGGTGGTGCGACGCTACCTCGCCGACGCCGACGTGGTGGTGGCCGAGGGCTACAAGCATGCCGCCCGCGTCCGGGTGGAGGTCTTCCGGGCCCAGGTGCACCCCGAACCCCTCTACCGGGAGATGGAGCCGGCTCCCGCCCCCCACCTCCACCTGGCCATCCTCGCGGAGGGCGGTCGCGCCGACGGTCCGCCGGAGGTGCCGGTGCTGGACGTGGACGATCCCGACCGGTTCCGGCGCCTCGCCGACCTGGTGGAGGAGCGGTGGCCTCAGCTGGCGCGGGTCGGGTCGCGGCGGGCCCCTGCAGAGGGGTAGCCCACCGTCGGGGAGGTGGCCATGTTGGGGGTTCCTCCACTCCCCGTCTCGAGCCCTCGACGGCACGCCCCAGCGATCCCGCCCATGGTCTTCCCCTCCCGCCGTGCCCTCCCCGGCCTCCGGTCCTTCATCGCCCTGCTCCTCGCCCTGCCCGTCCTGGGGCTGGCGGCCTGCTCCGGCGGGCCTTCGGCGGAGGCGCCGGCCGCCTCGCCCACCACCGGGGAGGATGCCGCATCTTCGGTCGAGGCGACGCCCGCCCCGGATGCTGCGGCCACGGCCCTCTACGCCGACGACCAGGCAGAGCGGGGCCGGAGGGTCTTCCAGGACCGCTGCAGCGAGTGCCACTACTCCTCGGAGATGCGGGGCACCCAGTTCCAATGGGTCTGGGAGCGTCAGACCGTGGGGGACCTCCTGGAGCACATCGTCCGCACCATGCCGGAGGACGATCCAGGCAGCCTCTCGGAGGCCGAGTATCTGGAGGTCGTCGCCTACATCCTGCGCCTGAACGGATTCGAGGCGGGCGCCCAGGCGTTGGCAGGGGACGGCCCGGCGCTGACCCGCCTGCTGAAGGCCCCGGAGTCCTCGCGATGAGTGACGGAGGTGGGGACTTCGGGCGTCGACGGTTCCTCCAGGGGATGGCCGGCGCCGGGGCCGGGCTGGCGGTGGGCGGAGGAAGCCTCCTGGGGCAGACGGCCGGCCCGGATCAGGGCTCCGAGCCTCGCCGGGCACCGGCCGTGCGCACCGGGCAGGTCGCACCCGACGTGGCGGTGGTGGGCGCCGGGGCCTTCGGAGTCTGGACGGCCCTCCATCTGCGTCGCCAGGGCGCCCGCGTCACCCTGGTGGATCAGCACGGACCCGCCAACTCCCGCGCCACCTCGGGTGGCGAGACCCGGGGGGTGCGGACCAGCTACGGCGACCGGCCCCACGGTCGGCAGTGGGGGGAGTGGGCCGCCGAGGCGATGGAACGCTGGAAGGCGTGGGACGAGGAGCACGCGTCCGATCTCCTGCCGCCCGTCTACTTCACCACCGGCGACGTCATCCTGCGGGACGAGCTGACCCCGTTCCTGGAGCGGACCATGGAGAACTGGGACGCCATGGGGCACGCCTACGAGCTCCTCGACGCAGACGAGGTGCGCCGTCGCTGGCCGGCCATCCATACGCCCGACGTCTCAGTGGCGCTGTACGAGCCGGCGGCCGGGGTGGTGCGGGCCCGGCGCGCCATCGAATCGGTGGCGCAGGTCTTCCTCCGCGAGGGGGGGGAACTCCGCATCGGGCGGGTGCGTCCCCCGGACTCGGAGGGGGCACCGCTGGAGGCCCTCAGCTTCGAGGACGGCTCCACCCTGTCGGCCGACACCTATGTGTTCGCCCTGGGACCCTGGTTGCCGAAGTACTTCCCGGAGCTTCTGGGAACGCGCGTGCGCGTCCGTACGCTGGGTCACGTCTACTACGTGGCGACGCCCCCCGGCGACGACCGGTTCCAGTACCCCAACCTCCCCAGCTACAACGTCCCCGGTGTGACCGGCTGGCCCGCTCTCCCCAGCGACTTCCGAGGCTTCCGGATCCGGACCGGCGGACATCGGGGTGACGATCCGGATACCAGCGTCCGCTGGATCGACGAGGAGTACCACGACCGCCCCCGGGAGGTGCTGGGGCGCTACTTCCCGGACCTGGCCGACCTGCCCTTCAACGAGACCCGTGCCTGCCACTACTGCGGTACGGTGACCCGCAACTTCTACATCGACCGGCACGGTGGCATGGAGAACGCCTGGATCGCCGGAGGGGGCTCCGCCGAGGCCTTCAAGCAGGGCCCGGTGCTGGGGGAGTTCATCGCCGGACGGGTGCTGGGAGAGATCCCCGACGAGGACGAGCTCGCCCGCTCCTTCCGCATTCCTGACGAGGAGTTCGAGGCCGACGAGGGCGGCCCAGACTGAGGGTCACCGGCGGATCCGCCCCCCTGGCGACGGGGGTAGGGAAGGCATGACACGCGACTCCGACTCCCACGCTCCCCGGCTCGATCCCGACGCCCTCGCGCCCTCGGTGCGCTGGGTGGTCTCCGTGGTCTTCGTCGCGATGACGGTGGTGGCGTTGGCGCTGGTCCCCATCTTCCTGGGCCAGCGGGTGAGCCAGGTCCAGCGGCGGGCCGCCGAGGTCCTGGAGCCTGCTCGCCTCTTGAGCGGCCAGCTCTCCAACCTCCAGGCCCAGCAGCTCGCCCGCTTCCAGGCCTTCCTCCTCACCGGGGATCGGGTCCATCGGGGTCCCTACCTTCAGCTCCTCTCTCGGGAGGATTCGGTCTACGATGAGCTGAGCCAGATCGCCCGGGGGATGGATCTGGAGGTGCGCGAGGGCGTCGCCCGGCTCTCCAACGCGTCGGCGCGCTGGCACCTGGGCCATCAGGCGGCCTTTGGGTCGGAGGAGATGCGGGCGGCGCTGGAGAACGACTTCGCTCGGGA
>CAKZOQ010000592.1 GCA_937136445.1 uncultured Gemmatimonadota bacterium | reverse complement strand
CCGCCGCATCGTGGGGCAGCTCTTCGTGGAGATGCTCGTCATCGGGGGGCTGGCCTCCGCGCTGGGGCTGCCGCTGGCTGCCGGGCTCCTGCGGATCTACGACGGCGCCCTGGACGAGCTTCCGTTCTGGGTCGAGCTGTCGCTGGAGCCGTCCACCGCCCTGGTGGTGGCGCTGCTGGCCCTCCTGGTGGCGGGGGTCACCGGCGTCCTGCCGGCGCTGCGGGCCACCGGGAAGGCACCGGGTGACCAGCTCCGAGGCGCCGGCCGCGGGGCGTCGCTTCGGGTGGGGCGGGTGGGGGGTGCCATGATCGCCGCCGAGGTGGCGCTCTCGGTGGCGCTCCTCGGGGCCTCCACCCTCTTCGCCCTGGGCTACCAGCGCTACCTCCAGCCTGCCTTCGACCTTCCGGAGGATCGGGTGCTGACCGCGCGCTTGACCCTGGATCTGACCGACGCCGACCTCCCGGAGGGCGGCGCGTCCACCCCGGGCGACTCCTCGGCGGCTCTCCTGGACGGCCTCCGGGCTCGGGTGGCGGAGCTGCCCGGCGTGGAGGCGGTGACGCTGGTCAGCCACCTCCCCCGTACCTCCCCCTGGCCGGAGCCGTTGGAGCTGGAGGGCCGACCGGAGCTCCTGCCCACCCCGCTGGTCTTCGTTGCGGAGGACTTCCTGGAGGTGCTCGAGGTGGAGCCTGTGCTGGGTCGGGGGATCACCGCCGGGGACCGCCGCCCGGGAGCGCCGGCGGTGGCGGTGGTGAACCGGGCCTTCGCCGAGGAGCACTTCGGCACCCTCCAGGTCCTGGGGCGGCGCCTGCGCATGGCACCCCGACATGGAACGGAGCCCGAAGCCTGGCGCGAGATCGTGGGGGTGGTGCCGAACCTGGTGGAGGTGGCGGATGCCACCCGGGGCAACGGGGTCTACGTGCCGCTGGAGACGCGCCGGTTCGTCAGCCTGGCGGCGCGGACCACCGGCGACCCCCGGACGCTGGCCCCGGCCCTCCGTCGGGTCGCCTACGACCTGGACCCGGAGCTGGACCTGTACTCCGTGGTACCGCTGCGGGAGGTGGGTGCGGAGAACCGCCGGGCGCTGGGGGCCATGACGGCGGGGCTGCTGGGGGTGGGGCTGGTGACGCTCCTCCTCTCGCTGGCGGGCGTCTACTCGCTGGTCTCGCTGGCGGTGACGCGGCGCACCCGAGAGATCGGGGTGCGGGTGGCGCTGGGCGCCGATCCCCGTCGAATCCTCTGGGGCCTGCTTCGCCGCTCGAGCCTCCTGGTGGGCGCCGGGGCGGTGGCGGGCGCTGCCGTCGGGTGGGCCCTGACGCGGCTGCGGATCTTCGTGTTCACCGTGCCGGAAGGGGCCTGGTGGCTCTTTCCGGGGTTGGTGGTGGCCATGGCCGTCGCAGGCGCGCTGGCCTGCTGGATCCCGGCGCGCCGCGCGCTGGCCATCCCGCCGGTGGAAGCCCTCCAGCACGAAGGGTGATCCCACGTACGAGGACGGCGAGGTCGCCTACCCCTCCTCCTCGACCCACCCCCCACATCCCCGGTAGCCCTGACCGTCCGCCCGGACCTCCACGGTGAGGGGGTAGGGCTCGCCGCTCATGTCGTCCAGGCACGGCTCCTCCCGGACCTGGACCTCCAGCGTCCGGCCGTCGCCCTCGGCCTGCCACACCCACCCATCCTCGGTGTCCTGGCGCCGGGGGTCCGGGAGCTCGGTCCGCACCACCCCGTAGTCACCAATCCAGCGGAGGGCTCGGTCGGGGTCCACGTAGATCAGCCACCCGGGCTCCTGGCCCACCCCCCGGAAGATGAAGCCGAGTCCTGCCATGGCCTCGTCGGGACCGGAGGCCGGTTCCAGCGTGCATCCGGTCCAGGAGTCACCGCCGAGCTCCACCCGGGCTTCGCCGGCCTGCTCCCAGAGGACGGTGTCGGCCCTGGCGAAGCGAGCTCCGGAGGCCGCCGGGGCGCGGGGGAGGCGCAGGACCCGGTCCGGAAGCCCCACCACGGCCGTGTCAGCGTCCAGGCGCACCGAGAACCGGGGGCCGTCGGCGCACCGTCCCGCCGCGTGCACGGCAACGCTCCCACCCACCAGCACGGGACTCGTCTGCGTCGGCGCGGAGGTCGCCGAGGCGCACGCCGCAAGCGCCAGGGCCAGGGCCGTGAGGCCGAGTAGGGCGCCGGTCCGCCGGGGACGGAGGACGTAGGTGGGGGGGGTCGTCGGGCGTCGGATCTGCATGAGCTATCCCGTCGTCTTCGAATGCTGTCGCACCGCCAGGGTGAAGATCACCACACCCATACCCGCCAGCACCAGGATGGGTGTCGTGGTCTCCGCCAGGCCGGCGCCCTTCAGCAGCACCGCCCGCATGATCTCGATGAAGTGCTTCACCGGACTCGCCTCGGCCACCATCCGGGCCCAGCTCGGCATCGACTGGATGGGCGTGAACAGCCCGCTCATGAGGAGGAAGACCATGTTGACGGTGAAGCTGATGAACATGGCCTGCTGCTGCGTCTCCACCAGGGTGCTGATGAGGAGTCCCAGCCCCAGCGCCACGAAGAGATACACCAGCGCCGCACCGAACACCACCAGCAGACTCCCTTCCATGGGCACGTCGAAGACCACCTTCGCCACGCCGAGGCCCAGCGCCAGATCCACCAGGGCGATGATCCAGAAGGGGAGGAGCTTGCTGGCGACGAACTGGAGCCGGGTCACCGGGGTGACGTTGAGCTGCTCCAGCGTCCCGATCTCCTTCTCCCGGACGATGTTCATGCTCGTGATGGCCAGGGCGACGATGGTCACCAGGAGGACCAGGATGCCCGGGACCATGTAGTCGGAGTAGATGAACTCGGCGTTGTACCAGCCCCGCTGCCGGAGGTCGATCTGCTGGACGTCCCCGCCGGCCATCCCACCGCCCCCCGGCTCTGACGAACGTGGGTGCAGCGTCCCCCCGACCTCGTCCCCGTAGCGCTGGAGGATCCGACCCATGTAGGCATTCAGGATGCCGGCGGCGGCCCCGTCCTGCGCGTCGTACAGGAGCTGGACCTCGGCCCGGCCACCTCGGACCAGGTCGGCCTCGAAGCGGGTCGGGATGTGGAGGACGGCGGCGGCGCGACGGTCCAGGAGAGCGTCCTCGGCCACCCCCATGGAGGCGGAGGTGCCGGCGATGGCGAAGCGGCCGGTGGCGACGGCGCGGGCCACGAGCCCCCGGGGGGCGGGGGAGCGGTCCTGGTCCACCACCCAGAGGCGGCCTTCGGTGACCTCGAAGGTGGCGGCGCTGGACAGGATCAGGAGCTGGACGACCGGTACCACCAGGAGCATGCGCAGGAGCGTCGGATCGCGACGGATCTGACGGAACTCCTTGGCCAGGAGGAAGCGGAGGGTTCGCATCAGTGGAGTCGGACGTCGAAGGCGCGAATGGCGGCGACCATGAGGAGGGCGGTCATCCCGGTCAGGACCAGCGTCTCCTGCCAGAGGTGGGCCAGCCCCACCCCCTGGAGCATGATCCCCCGGGCGCTCAGCAGGAACCACTTGCCGGGGACCAGGTTCGCAACGGCCTGAAGCCAGCCCGGCATGCTCGTCAGCGGGAAGATCATCCCGCTGAGGAGCAGGGTCGGAAGCAGAAGCCCCATGAGGGCACCGAGCATGGCGGTGCGCTGCGAAGAGGTGCGGGCGGCAATGAGGACGCCCAGAGCCAGCGAGACCAGGACGTACAGGAGGCTCTCCAGGAGGAGGAGGGCCAGGCTGCCCCGGAAGGGGACCCCGAAGACCAGCCACGCCGCGAGGAGGACGCTGGCCACGTTGACGAAGCCCAGCGCCATGTAGGGGAGGACCTTCCCGGTGATGATCTGCCAGGGCCGCAGGGGACTCACCAGGAGGATCTCCAGGGTGCCCCGCTCCTTCTCCCGGGAGAGGGAGATGGCCGACATGAGGGCCGAGACCACCGTGAGGAGGACGGCGATGAGCCCCGGCACGAAGAGGTTCACCGACTCCAGCGTCGGGTT
This sequence comes from uncultured Gemmatimonadota bacterium, assembly GCA_937136445.1. GTDB lineage: Bacteria > Gemmatimonadota > Gemmatimonadetes > Longimicrobiales > Gaopeijiaceae > JAJCZZ01. The sequence goes on along the minus strand of CAKZOQ010000592.1, from coordinate 1,141 downwards.
GAACCACATCCGGACCCGCGGGGTGATCCCCGCGAGGGCGCCAGCGACGACCTGCGGCCCCACCCGGTCCGCCAGACGGTCCCGCTGCCAGCGGCGGACCACCTGGTCGGCGTAGGCCTGGAGGGCGCTCCCGGTGTTGGGGTCGGCGACGTCGGTGATCACCTGGAGGACCGGCGCCTCGGCGGCGCGGCCGGTGGCGGCCCGGCCCAGCTCGGCGGCGAAGCCCGGCGGGAAGATGATGGCCTGGTCGGCTTCGCCCCGCTGGAAGAGCTCCGGGAGTACCTCGGGAGAGGCCACCACCCGGGTGAGGGTGTAGACGTCGTTGCCCCGGAACCGGGCCTGGAGGCTCCGCGTCGCGGCGTCCGGGGCCGGGTCCACCGCCACCAGGCGGATCTCCCGGACGTCGGTGCGGACGGCAAAGCCGAAGAGCAGCACCTGGGCCAGCGGGAGGACCAGCAGGATGATCAGGGTCCGGCGGTCCCGGAGGATGTGGCGCATCTCCTTGTGCATGAAGCCCAGGAGCGCCTTCATGCCGCCTCACCCTGCCGAGGCCGGACGAGCTTCACGAAGACGTCGTCCATGCTGCCCACGTCGAAACGCTCCTTGAGCTCCTCCGGCGAGCCCAGCGCGTCGATGCGCCCGTCCACCATGATGCTCACCCGATCGCAGTACTCCGCTTCGTCCATGTAGTGGGTGGTGACGAAGACGGTGGTGCCCTCCTCGGCGGCCTCGTAGATCATCTCCCAGAACTGGCGGCGGGTGACGGGGTCCACCCCCCCGGTGGGCTCGTCCAGGAAGACGATTCCGGGCCGGTGGGCCAGGGCCACGCTGAAGGCCAGCTTCTGCCGCCACCCCAGGGGGAGGCTCGCCACCAGGGTGTCTTGCCGGGACTCCAGGCGCAGCCGGGTCAGGAGCTCGGTGGTGCGCGCCTTCAGGGTGCGGCGGTCCAGGCCGTAGATGGCCCCATAGAGGCGGATGTTCTCTCGCACCGTGAGGTCCTCGTACAGGCTGAAGCGCTGGCTCATGTACCCGATGCTGCGCTTCACGGCCTCGACCTCCGTCCTCACGTCGTGCCCGGCGACCCGTGCCTCGCCGGAGGTGGGCTCCAGGAGCCCGGTGAGCATGCGGATGGCGGTGGTCT
>CAKZOQ010000591.1 GCA_937136445.1 uncultured Gemmatimonadota bacterium | reverse complement strand
GCGCTCGGCGATCTCGTCGATGGAGACGGCCCAGCGCGTGTAGAGCTCCTCGAACTTCTCGTGGAGCTCGAAGAAGTGCCGCCCGTCCACGTTCCAGTGGTAGTGACGCAGCTTCTGGTAGAAGACGGTGCTGTCGGCAAGGAGGCCGTTCAGCCCGTCGATGATCTTGGGAGAGCTCATGGGCATATATCGTCTTCGGAGATGGTGAGTCGGTTCCTTGGAGTCTGATACCAGGGAGAGGGCCAGCGGTTTCACCACACCGACGGGATCCTGGCACCCTCGCCGGAGTCGGTGCATTGTGGGGTACGTGCAGGTTCCTCGCGCCCTGGAGGCCCCATGTCCGCGCCCGCCTTCCTCCGGATCCCGGCCTGGATCGCCCCGACCCTGGTCGGTCTCTTCCTCACGCCTCTGACGGCGTCCTTCCCGACGCCGTGGGCCGCCGACCTCGCCGCCCAGCTTTCCGATGCCGAGCTCCAGGCCAGGATCGACCGCGCAGAGGCCGAGCCCTCGCCGGACCGCTATCTCGAGGCCACCGTGGCCGCCCGGCTCATGCGGGACTACGACGCCGCCCGCGGCCACCTGGAGGCGACCTGGCAGATGACCGGTCCCATCGTGGACGGGATCATCGACAACAGCCTCATGCTGGAGCTGGCGTCGGGGAACGGAGTCGCCGGCGCTCAGCGTGCCTTCCGTGACCTGCGCCGTTTCTTCTCCTTCCGGCCGGTCCAGATCGCCGCGTGGGCGGGGAACTTCCCGGAGATCCTGGCCAGCGGCGAGTACGACGCCATGATGCTCCGCCTCTCGCCCGAGGCCGACGAAGCCGACTATCGCTGCGCCTGCTACAACACGGTGGCCTGGGTCCACCGACTGGCAGGCCGTCACGACCAGGCCGCCGAGACCTGGGCCCGGCTGGTGGAGACGACCCCCGCGGGGCTCTCCTCCACCAATCTGGACGTGCAGGCGCAGGTCAGGGCGCAGTACGCCCGCAACCTTGCCCGGGCAGGTCGCGACCGGGAGGCGCGGGAACAGCTCGGCCGATCCATGGAGACCGAGGTGAGCCACGCCGCCCTCCCGACCGTGCGGAGACGGTGGGCCCAGGCCCATGCGGAGCTGGGCGACGCCGCAGGGGCGGTGGAGCACCTGGAGCCGCTCCTGGAGGCGAACTCCCTCATCTCCGTCCACACCCTGGAGTCGCGGGCGGCATGGATGCTGGTGCGCGATACGCCGGCGTTTCGGGCCCTTCTGGACCGCCATCGCTGAGGGAGATTTCACCGCGCCGTCGACAGGTTGGCACACGGATTGCTTCCTGAGAACGGCACGACAACGACGGGGCCGGTCTTCGAGGACCGGAAACCCCCACCCACCCTTCCTGGAGGCATCGATGACCACGCCCGAGACGCGCTCCTTTCGAACCCTGGTCGGTCTGACCGCAGG
>CAKZOQ010000590.1 GCA_937136445.1 uncultured Gemmatimonadota bacterium | reverse complement strand
TCCAGGTTGTAGCGCGGGTAGGTGAAGTTGTCCGGCTCACCGCCGAAGAAGCCCATGCGCAGCTCCGGCGCCATGACCAGGCGGGCGTCGGTGTACCGGCGGAAGACGTAGGCAGAGGTCCGCCCGCCGTCGTAGAGCGACACCATCTCCACCACCACCCCGGCGTCCTCCCCGCCCCGGGCCTCCTGGACGCGGGTGCGGATCTCCTCGAGGGTCTCCTCCCGGACCGCCGGTCGCTCCGACTCGGGAACGCCATCCACCCGGCGGTTCACCTCGTCGGTGACGTCCACCAGATCCACGAGCTGGTCGGCCTGGAATTCCTCCACCGGCCGCTCGTCCGCCAGGTCGATGGCGTAGAAGCCGGCGTCCAGCAGCCCCTCGCCCGGGGCGGACACCTGGGTGACGAAGCTGCGGGCGCAATGGTGGTTCGTGAGGACGAGGCCGTCACCCGAGACAAGCGAGGCGGAGCAGCCGGGGATGCGCAGAGCGCCCAGCCGGGCCCTGGCGAACCAGGCCGAATCCGCCTGCAGCCCGTACTCCTCGGCGAAGAAGTCGGCGGGGGGAAACTCGAAGGTCCACATCTTCCCCTGGTCGAAGGGGCCGGCCCGGACGGTGTCCAGATCCACACCGAACACCCCAGGCTCGACCATCTGTCCGGGACCGTCGGTCCGGGGGAGCTCCAGGTCGGCCGGGACCTCGGTGGGCGCCGGCTCCGAGGCGTCGGGTGGGGTGGGGGCGGCGGTGCCGGAGCCCGTGGCCCCCGAGCAGGCGGCGAGCAGCGGCAGCCCGCAGGCCAACGAGAGGGCCCGAACGAAGCGATGCACGGAGGGCATTCGCGGAGCCGTCAGTTGCTCCGGTGCTTCCGCGACATCTGATCCAGCAGCTTGAGCTCCTCCGGGGAGAGGGCGGACATCCCCTCCGCGCTGATCTTGTCCAGCACGGCGTCCACCTGATCGTAGAGGGCCTTCTCCTCCTCCATCGACCGACCCCGCTGCTTCTCGTCCCGCCGAGCCTCACGCTCCTCCCGGGGAACGATGGCAAGACGGCGTCGGGCAGCGGAACTCCTCTTCCCCAGGCCGGACACCACCTTGGTGGGGCGCCAGTCGCTCTTGAGGTAGAGGAAGGCCGCGGCGAGACCGCCCAGGTGGGCGAAGTGCGCCACACCTCCTCCAGCGGAGTCGGTGAGGGCGCTCACCAGGCTCACCACGAACAGGAAGGCGACGAGCCACTTGGCCTTCACCGGAAAGATGCCCCAGACGTAGATGGGTGAGTCGGGCCAGTTCATGGCGAAGGCCAGCATGACGCCGTAGACCGCCGCCGAAGCTCCCACCACCGAGGCAGGGAGGAAGAGGTAGCTCAGCGCCACCCCGCCCAGACCGCAGATCAGGTAGAACTTGGTGAACTCCCGAGATCCCCAGCGGTTCTCGAGGGGAGGACCGAAGAAGAAGAGGACCAGCATGTTCACGGCGAGGTGCATGAAGCCGCCGTGGAGGAACATGTAGGTCCCCACACCCCAGGGCCGGATGAAGATCCGGGTGGGCTGGAAGGCGAACCAGTCGAACATGAACCGGGTGCCCACCAGAAGCGTCAGGCCGAAGACCGCGACATTGGCGATGAGGAGGCGCTTCACCACGGGGGTGAGCCTTCCGCCGAACCCGATGCCGGCGCCGCTGTATTCGCGCTCCACGTATGCCATGATTCCTGGTGGTCCTCGGATCCTCTGAGAGGGTCGGGTCAGACACCCGTCCTGGAAGCAGGTTCCGGGCTGTTCGGGGTGCCCCGTCCATGGCGGGCTCGGCCCGCACCGTCCATGGTAACCATCTACGACCCGTAGCGCCGGGATCTTGCTGCGGCCTGGACCACGATCCGGTGGCAGAGCGCAGGGAAGTCGATGCCTCTCGCCGCCGCGGATCGGGGGAGGAGGCTGTTGCCCGTCATGCCCGGGAGGGCGTTGGCCTCCAGGCACCAGAGCTCACCCGCCTGGTCCATCATGAAGTCCACCCGGCTGTAGTCCCGGAGCCGAAGGGCGCGGTGCACCGCGAGTGCCTCCGCCCGGGCCCGCTCCGCCAGATCGTCCGGCACCTCCGCCGGAAAGATCTCCTGGGCCAGCCCTGGCTGATACTTGCAGGCGTAGTCGAAGTACTCGTGCTCCGGGATGATTTCGCCCACCGCCAGGGCCTCGTCCTCCAGGATGCCCACCGTGAGTTCCCGCCCAGCCACGTAGCGCTCGGCCAGGACGAGGTCGCCCCAGTCCCGGCTGACCTCGAGGGCCTCCTCCAGTTCCCCTCGATCGTGGGCCAGCACCAACCGCAGCGACGACCCTCCCCCAGAGGCCTTCACGATGACCGGCAGGCCCAGGGAGTCCACGACATGGTCGGCGTCCTCCGGGTCCACGAGCCAGTCCGGGGTGGGTACCCCGGCGTCCCGGAGGAGGCGCTTGGTGACCTCCTTGTCCATGGCCAGGGAGCATCCCAGACGGTCGCTCCCGGTGTAGGGGGCGCCCACCGTGTCCAGGAGGGCCTGGACGGTGCCGTCCTCCCCCGCTCCACCGTGGAGAGCCAGGAAGAAGACCTCCACCTCCGCAAGCTCCGGGGCCCGAAGCCGCTCCAGCAGATCGCCCGTGCTCTCGATCCGGGTGGTGGCGGGTTCCGGGGCCACGCCCTCGACACGGAGGCGCTCCTCCTCGGCGGCGTCCAGGAGACCGCCGGCGGTGTCCACCGCCGACACCTCGTGGCCCGCCTCCCGGAGGGCCTGCGCCACCTGGGCCCCCGACGCCAGGGAGACGTCCCGCTCCTCGGACACGCCTCCCAGGAGCACGGCGACCCTCACGGTCGCCTCCCGGGACGTCGACCGGGCGTGCCGCCGATCCTCAGGAGGTGGCGCCGGTGAGGGTCCGCACCACGTCGTAGCGGGTGACGATGCCGGTGATCTCCCCGTCCTGGCGCATCAGGCAGGCGGCATTGCCGCGCTGGAGAAACCTCGTCACCTCGTCGGAGTCCACATGGTCCTCCAGCACCGGGAAGGGCGAATCCATGACCTCCTCCACCGACGCATCCAGGATGGAGGGGTCCTCGATGACGCGGGCCATGAGCGGGCCCTCGCCCAGCGAACCCACGCACTCCTCGTCCAGGATCACCGGAAGCTGCCCGATGTCGTGGGCGGTGATGGTGGAGAGGGCCATGCGGACGGCGGTGCTCGGGGCAACGCTCACCACGCCGAGCTCCGAGCCCTTCCGTTCGACGAGTTCCCGGACCGTGGTCCGCGTCGGGCGGGTCAGGTAGCCGTTCTCCCGCATCCAGTCGTCGTCGAAGCACTTGCTCAGGTAGTGCTCGCCCCAGTCGCAGAGCACCGCCACCACGAAGGCGTCCGGGTCGTCCAGCTCCCGGGCCCGCTGGATGGCGGCGTGGACGATGAGCCCCGCCGAACCGCCGACGAAGAGCCCCTCCTCCCGGGTGAGACGTCGGGCCATCAGAAAGGAATCACGGTCGCTCACCGTGACGTAGTCGTCCACCACATCCAGATCCAAGGTCCCGGGGATCTTGTCGTTGCCCAGCCCCTCCACGGTGTAGGGGTGCCCTTCGATCATCTCGCCGGTGTGGAAGTAGGGGGCGATGAGGGAGCCCTCGGGGTCCACACCCACGATCTGGATGTCCGGATCGTGCTCCTTCAGGTAGCGACCGGTGCCGGTGATGGTGCCCCCGGTCCCCGCGCCGGCGAAGAAGTGGGTGATCCGCCCCTCGCTCTGCTCCCATAGCTCCGGTCCCGTGGTCTCGTAGTGCGCCTGCGGGTTCGCCTGGTTGTAGAACTGGTCGGCAAGGACTGCGCCAGGGGTGGACTCGGCGATGGCCTTGGCCTTCACCACGTAGTGCTCGGGGTGATCCGGTGGGACGGCCGTGGGGGTGATGATGACCTCGGCCCCGAAGGCCCGGAGGAGCTTCACCTTCTCCATGCTCATCTTGTCGGGCATGGTGAAGATGCATCGGTAGCCCCGTGTGGCGGCGGCCATGGCCAGGCCCAGTCCGGTGTTGCCGCTGGTGCCTTCCACGATGATCCCGCCGGGCTTGAGGCGCCCCTCGGCTTCGGCGGCCTCGATCATCCCCATCCCGATGCGGTCCTTCACGGAGCC
>CAKZOQ010000589.1 GCA_937136445.1 uncultured Gemmatimonadota bacterium | reverse complement strand
TTCCCGATTCCTGGCTGGCCCGCCCCGAGGCGATGACGAGGGACCTCCAGGAGCTGGCGGGATGCGTACTGGGTCGGGACTACCCCCACCCCCTGGTGGAGCACCGCACGGCGGCGCGTCAGGCCAGGGAGCGCATCGGGGCGGTCCGGCGCTCCGCCGAGGCCCGCCGGCAGGCCGCGGAGGTCTACCGGCGCCACGGCTCCCGGAAGCGCTCCCTCCGGGCGCGGGGTGTGGGGCCGCAGAGCCGCCGGAGGAGCTCCAGCGAACCGGTCCGCCAGACCACGATGGACCTCTGACGTGCGGCACCGGGCCGCGGCGCCATGCCCCGGAGTGCCATGCCTCAGGTGCTATGCCCCGGTGACCTCGTCGTAGACGATGCCCAGATTGCGGGGGAGGTGCCGCTCGGCGCCGGGAAGGGCCGCCAGGTCGTCCGGCGCCAGCGCCGTGACCTCGTCCCGGCTCCGGCCTTCGTGGACGGCCTCCTCCACCATGGCCTGGAGCCGCTCGAAGTAGGCCCGCTGGCCCGCCAGCCCTTCCCGGTCGGTGAGGGCGCCGTGGCCCGGCACCACCACCGTATCGGCGTTGCACAGCGCCAGCATCGCGTCCAGGCACCGGATCCACCCGGCGGGCGTCGCCCCCGCCCCGTCGTCCACGTAGGGGTGTCGGCCGTGAAAGAAGAGGTCGCCGGTGTGGAGGACGTTCTCCTGGGGGAGGAAGATGAAGTTGTCGCCGTCGGTGTGGCCCCGGGACACCCAACGCAGCTCCAGCGACCCGCCGCCCACCTCCACCTGGCTCTCCCGATCGAAGGTGTCGGTCGGGAGAAAGTCGTCCGGGGTGAGCCCCTCGAGGGCGTCGAGGAGCCCCTCCACGTCGGCGGCGGCGGCCGGTTGGCCCTGGGCTGCCAGCTCCTCCCGTAGTTCGGGGAGCGCCTCGGCGGCCCGGGCCAGGTTGGCCTCGGCGGTGGCGCGGATGCGGGGTACGGTGTGGGCGTGGGCTCGACGAGGGAGGTCGCGGAAGCCTTCGTTTCCGCCGGAGTGGTCCCCGTGGTGGTGGGTGTTCACCAGGAGCCCCACCGGGACTCCGAAGGCCTCGGCCTCCCGGCGGAGGATGCGACCCAGCCCGAAGTTCTTCCCGTCGGTCACCGCCGCCTCCCCGTCTCCTCGGTAGAGGACGGCGTTCCCTCCGCCGCCCACCGCCACACGCACCCGGTCCGAGACCCGCTCCCACTCGAAGAACATGGCCTGGCCACGGAGGGTCGGCCCACGGGCCGCCTCCCGCTCGGCTACGTCGGGGGCGAGGGCCTGGAGGGAGGCGGGCAGCGCGAGTCCCACCGCCGGAAGCGTGGCGGCGGTGCGGGCCAGGAGGGTGGCGAAGTCACGTCGGGAGACGGGCATGGAGGGTCCGTGACGGAAGGGAGTTCAGGGCAGTGCGGGTCCAGAAGCTGGATTCGTGGGCGGTGGCGACGCAAACCCATGTCCAGGATGGGACGGGCGAAGGCCCTTGTAGGACCGACGGGACCGAGCCATCCTCGGGGCCATCCTCCCACCCGGATTCCCATGACCCATGCCCAGCCCCGTTCCCGCCTGGCCCTCATCCCCGCACTCGGGCTCGGGCTCGGCCTCGCCGGCCTGACCGCCTGTACCCCTCTGCCTCCCCCCGACCCCACCCCCTCCACCCTGGACATGACGACCTGGTCGGTGGTGGCGGCGGACCCCGCCACCGGTGACGTGGGGATCGCCATGGCCTCCTGCGTCCCCGAGACCTTCGGAGACGCCGTGGGCGCCCTGGTTCCGGGGCACGGCGTCGCGGCGGTGCAGGCCGCCTGGGACCTGACCAACCGGAACGTGGTCTACGACGCCCTCCGCGACGAGCTGGATGCCGGGGCGGTGATCCGACGCGTCACCCGGGAGCTGCCGGATTCGGGACTCGACCGGCGCCAGTACGGGGTGGTGACGCTGGACGGCGAGGGGGGCGCCGAGGTGGCGGGCTTCACCGGGGAGGCCATCCTGGCACGAGCGGACGACGAGGAGAACCCGGCCTGGGCCGGGGTCATGGCCGACGCCCAGATGGCGGTGAGCGCACAGGGGAATACCCTGGTGAGCCACGAGGTGGTGGCCGACGCCCTCGCCGCCTTCCAGCGCCGGGACGCCGCCGGACGCAACCTTCTTCCGGACCGGCTCCTCCGGGGGCTGGAGGCCGGGGCCATCGCCGGCGGGGATGTGCGCTGCAACACCGACGCCTTCATCCAGACCGCCGCCACCGCCGTGATCCTCGTGGCTCGCGGCGGCGACCCGCCCTACGCCACCCGGGACATCGGGGTGAGCGACCAGGGCACCGGCGAGGCCCCCTGGCTCGCCCTCTCGGTGACCGATTCGGTGGGTGGGGCCAACCCCCTGGTGGAGCTTCGGGCGCGCTACGACGACTGGCGGAAGGAAATGCTGGCCCGGCGCCCCTGAGGTCGGGGCGAGGTCGTCAGCGGTTCACCTGCGAGAGCGCCCGGACCGCCGTCCGGACCCGCTCCATCTCCCCGGTCTCGGCCAGGCGTTCCCAGAGTCGTGCCACCGTGCGGTCGTCCACGAAGCCCGGCACCTCGGTGGCCCATCCTTCCTGCGTTCGGAAGGTGTCCACCGCAGCCATGAGCTCCGGTCCGTAGCGTTCGGCCCCCGGACCCTCCAGATCAAGCCCGTCTGCCTCGGGGCGGTAGTGGCCCAGGGCGTGGAGCATGAGCTTGAGCTGCAGGACGTCCCGTCCCGCAAAGCCCTGGAGGGTACGGAAGCCCAGGGTCTCGGAGACGGTATCGTAGATGCGGCGCATCTCGGCGACGGGCGCCGGGTGCTCGCAGACGTGGATGTCCGCCGTGATCCCGTCGGGACGACCCGACCTCCCCGGTCGGGGGTCCGCCACCAGCACCGCCGCCGACTGCGTCGCGCCGTGCCGGCCGTCGCCGCCCATGGCTTGTCCCACGGCGATGGCCTCGATCATCCGGTCGGCGAGGTGGCGGTCCTGGCCCGCGGAGGCCTCGAAGGCCGCCGCCACCGAGTCCACCACCCGTACGGTCACCAGGGCGTTCCCCTGCACGGCCCAGGTGGCTCCGGTGCGCTCGTGCACCCAGTCGCCGCGGGCCTCTTCGCCGTACTGGCCGGAGCCCGTCCACTGGGCCGTCCGCCCCTGCATGTCGATGACCCCCACCTGACGTCGCGCGCGCCCTTCGTCGGCGGCCACCACACGCTCCAGCGCCTCCGCCGCCGACAGCCCCTCCTCCAGGAGGTCCAGGACGTCGTTCCCGTACTCGATCCGGGTGCCGCCCTGGGTGGCCACGGCCCCGACGCCGGGGCGGGCCCAGGGCACGGCGTTCCCCACGCAGGGTCGCCGGGTGGTCACCGCCACCCCGGACTCGCCGGTGGCGGGATCGATGGCCACGATGCTGAACGTGTGGAAGACGGGCTCCTCGCCCCACGACACGGGCTCCTGGGCCGAGGCCGGGGCCAGCCCCCCCAGCCCCAGACTTAGCGTCAGGAGCCCGGCGCCCACCCGCACGTCCATCAGAAGGCCGGGCCCAGGAGGAGTGCGTTGGCGTAGGGCTGGAAACCGGCGTACCACATCATCCGGAAGAGGGGGTCGTCGGCGAAGAGGATCACGCTCCCCTGCCCCATGGATGTTTCCACCACCCAGGCCGCCTGGGAGAGGCGCTCCAGGGTGCCGTCGCTGATGACGCCGCTGACCTTCTCCAACTCGTCCCCGAACCAGATGGGGCTCTCGACGTCCTCGGAGGGCTCGAATCCGTTGCCGGAGCTCAGGACGAACATGCCGGGCTCGCCCGTCGCCGCGGAGGCTCCGAAGGCCAGGGGGTGGCCCGGGTCCAGGTGCGCCTGGAGGATCGTCCCGGGCGTCTCCTCCTCCCACTCCTCAAGCTCCCGCTCCTCGCGAAGGCGAAGGGCCCGTTCCAGCCGCTCCTCCTCAGAGGGCTCGGCGGCCTCCCGGAGGGCGACCCCCGTGAGGGCCTCCAATCCGGCGGCTCCGCTCCCCACCGCCACCAGGGTGCCGCCGCCCTCGATCCATCGCTGGAGGCGTGCCTGGGTGTCCTCGTCGAGCCCCCGACCCACCGACCCTCCCTCGGGCAGCACCAGCACGTCGTAGCCGGCGAGCTCGAGTCCCTCCAGGTCGCCCACGTCCACGGCGTCGAAGGGGAGGCCGAGTCGGTGGTCCAGGAAGTGGCGGTGGGTGCCGAAGGAGTAGGCCGAGGTCCCGTCGCCCCCCACGAGCGCCACCCGCGGAAGGGCGAGCTCGCCCAGGCTTCCGGAGCCCAGGTCCGGGCCGCTCTCGGTGAGGGCCGAGGTCACCGGCACGGCCATGGACAGTCCAGCGGACGCCAGCCGAGCCTCGAGATCGTCGTTGAGGTGCACCGGAAGAAAGACCGTGCCCCGGGCGTGGAGGACGCCGTCCACCCGCACCGTGTCCTCCAGGACGCGACCCCGGCCGCCGTCCTCCAGGAAGTCCACCAGACCGGGCCAGCTCCCGAAGCCCGGCGGCACCAGGTACCCGTAGCTCCCACCAGCCGGGGGCCCGGCCGCCGCGTGGTCCATGGCGGCAGGGTCGTTCCACGGCCCCCCGTCCAGCGCGGAGCCCGATGCGGCGTGCCCCTCCACCCCGTAGGCGTAGGGACGGGACCAGGCGCTCACGTCGTAGGAGTAGGTGGCGTCCAGCGGCACCTCGGCCTGGAGCAGGGTGGCGGCCAGGCGACCTCGAGGCTGCCGCATCGGCACCCGGACCGCCCCGTCCGGGAAGCGGCTGCGAGCGCCGTAGCCTGGATGGGGCTCGGCATCGGCGTCGAAGGCCTCGTCGGCCACCTGGTAGCGGATCCCCTGGTCGGAGAGCTCCCCCAGGAGGGCGTGGAGGCGAGGGGCCGAGCCCTCGTCCGGCACCAGGAGGATGTCCTCCAGCCCCTCGTCCACCGTGCGGTGGAAGCCGGCGAAGCCCAGGAGGAGGTCGGTCTTGCCGGTGGCGGCGGTGCGGAGGGTAGCGTTGCCGGCGACCCGGTGGTGGGTGGCGCGGTCCCGGAGGGTGAGGGTATCGCCGTCGGCCCGGGCGTAGGCCAGCCCGGCGGAGCCCCCTCCCGCCTGCTCGTAGGTCATGCCGATGGCGCCCAGGAGCGAGGGCCAGGTGTCGCCGTAGCCCGGGTAGAAGGCGTCGTAGGTCTCCTCGGTGAAGTAGAGCCAACCCCGCTCGTCGAAGGCCGCCGCGTTCCCCGCCCCGATGCGCTCGTTCCAGACGCGGGTGTGCTCCGGGTAGATGGGGTTGATGGGGGTCGCCGGCGGGAAGAAGAAGTAGGTGGAATTCGGGCTCATCTCGTGGAAGTCCACGTGCACCTGGGGATTCCAGCGATCCCAGGTCGCCAGCCGCGCCCGGGTCTCGGGCTGGCTCATCCAGGCCCAGTCCCGGTTCAGGTCGAAGTGGTAGTGGTTGGTCCGCCCGCCGGGCCAGGGCTCGTCGTGCTCCCGCGTGGAGGGGTCCGCGTTGGCCTCGGGACCCCGGGTCGCGCGGTAGAAGTTCACGTAGCGGTCCCGGCCGTCGGGGTTCACCACCGGGTCGAGGACCACCACCGCCGAATCCATCACCCCCGCCACGCCCTCGGCATCGCGGACCAGGTCCCAGGCCGTCCACATGGCCGCCTCCGACGACGACGACTCGTTCCCGTGGACGCCGTAGGAGAAGTAGAGCACCGCCGGGTTCGAGGCGGCGATCTCCCGGGCCCGGGCGTCGGACGTACCCGGGTCGGTGAGCTCCCGGTTGGCGTCGAGGACCGCCTCCAGCCGTCCCCGGTGCTCCGCCGAGGCGATGAGGACCTGGATCAGGGGCCGGCCCTCCACGGAGCGTCCGTATTCCGTGATGCTCACAAGGTCCGAAGCGTCGGCCAGGGCGTGGAAGTACCGGTTCACCGCGGCCACGTCGCTGAAGCGTTCCCCCAACTCCCACCCCAGGACCTGGGCGGGAGAGGGCGGTTCCTGGCCCTGTGCCGCCACCGGGGGAATCCCTCCCATGGACAGGCACAGCGCCAGGGTCAGAGCGCGAAGGAGCATCGAACAGGAGGGCGGAACGGGACGGGGCATGACGTCGGTGGCTGGAGAAGGGGGTTCATCCGGATGTCGACGCCAATATAGCCGTCTACGCGGAGCCCGAGGACCGCGCTACCGCATCCGGAAGCGTTGCACCCGCCGGCCCGTGGACGCTTCTCCCACATAGAGGTGCCCCTGGGAATCGACGCTCAGCCCGTGGGGCCGAAGGAACTGGCCGAGCTGCCGTCCCCCCCGCCCGAACTCCCCGACGATCTCGAGATCGGAGCGGCGCAGGATCCAGATCTTGTGGTTGGTACCGTCGGCCATGTAGAGCCATTGCTGGTCCGGGTCCGGGGAGAGCACCGGCACGAAGGCCGAGCCCGAGGCGCGCGTCTCGGGGGCGATCACCCGCTCGTCCACGAAGGGCCCGTCCTGCTCGAAGACCTGCACCCCGTTCCCCCGACGGTCCGCCACATAGATCCGTCCGTCCGCCGATCCGGTGATGCCGTGCACCGTGGAGAACTCCGCCGGGGGAGACTCGCTCGACTCGCGGTCGTACTCGTAGGTGTCGTCGGGCTCCTCCCCGTACGCGCCCCAGTGCCGGAGGTATTCTCCGCTCTCTCCGTCGAAGACGATCACCCGGCGGTTGCCGTAGCCGTCGGCCACGAAGACCTCGTTGTCGGTGGGATCCACCCAGATCCCTGCGGGACCGCCGAGGAGGTCGGGGTCGTTGCTGCCCCCGGTCTCGTCGTACTCCCCGATGGTCATGACCAGTTCTCCGTCCCGCGTGAACTTCTGCACGCGATGATGCCGGTAGGTGCCGATCCAGACGAAGTCGTTGTGGTCCACGAAGATGCCGTGGGAGTTGCGCGGATACTCCGAGATGTCGTCGTCCTGGAGTCCCCAGGCCTGGACCACGGCCCCGTCCGTGTCGAAGACGACCACCGTCGGGGCGGTGGTGCAGCAGGTGCCCAGGGGCGGGTCCTGTTCGGCGCCCAGCTCCTCCGGCGTCAGGGTTTCGGGAAGGTGCGTCACCCAGATGTGGTCCTGGGCGTCCACGAAGACCCCGGTGATGGAGCCCATGACCCAGAGGTCGGGCATCTCCTGCGGCCAGGTCGGATCGATCTCGAAGGTGGGCACGGCGCTGGAGGAGGCGACCGCTTCCGTGGCGGCGGCCTCGGCGGCCGGCGCGGCTTCTCCACCGCTCTCGGCGCACCCGGCGCTCAGGGCGAGAAGGATCAGGCTGGCCAGAAGGACGTGGGGACGGGGGCGGAGACCGGACGATCGCAGCATGGAGAGCGCTCCTCTCTGGGAATCGGAGTCGTCGGGAGGAGGGCGGAGCGCAGCGAGAAGCGCACCGACCCGGTCCCCCGCCGAGACGGCGGAACGCTACGAGAATGCGGCGGATCCGATACGGGAGCAAATCCTACGGACCACCCGCCCGCCCTCCGGGCTCTCCCAGGTGCGGGCGCCTCCTACCCTTCGTCCAGCGGCAGGACGACGAAGCGATTCATCCCCGAACCCCCGTCGGAGCCGGCGTCGTAGACCAGCCCGTAGACCGCCGCGCCCGCCTCGTCGCGGATCACCCGGCCACGTACCCACTGCGCGTTGATGTCGTCCACCAGGGGCCGGGCGGGCTCCCAGCGGATGGCCCCGTCGGGCCCGGGACGCCCCTGCACCGTCCGAAGGTCCCGGGTCTCCTCGTCGATGACCGCGAGGATGACCCGACCCTCGAAGCCCACTGCGTCCGCGCCTACCTGCTCCGAGTCCGAGCCGTTCTGGACCACCGGGCGGTCGGTGACGCGGGTCTGAGGCGTGAGGGTGCCGTCGGGACGGGCGATGCGGGCGTAGAGGTAGCCGTCGTCCAGCCGGTAGGGCACGACGGTGAGACCAGGCTCCGGCAGGTGGACCAGGGGGGCCACGGCGCCGATGTCGTCGTCGGTGACGCCCACCCCCGTGGCGACCCTCACCGGCTGGCCCAGGACCCCCGCAGCCGACAGGGCGCGGTACCAGACGTCCCGCCGCTGGGCGTCACCCGAGGTGTAGGCCAGGTGGATGCGGCCGTCGGAGCCACGCGCCGCCATGACCCCGGAGGCCACGGTGCCTTCGGGCCCGTCGATGCGACCCTCGTCTCCCCAGCTCCCGTCCACTTCCCGGGTCCGGTACCGAAGCCCCAGCGAGTCGCCATAGAAGGCCGTGAGGGCCCCGTCGGGATGGGCCACCAGCGCCGCCACCTGCGTCGGAGGCTCGGAATGCTCCGCCACCAGCTCGTCCTGGATCACCCAGGAGTCCGGGTCCGAGGCCGCATCCGTGGTGGCGAAGGCGTGCAGGTAGGTGGCCTCGGAGACCTGATGGAGCATGTACACGCGCCGGTCGTGCATGGCGGTGGCGAAGCCCTCCAGGTCGTCGGTGACGGGCCGGTCCGTGCCGCCCACCTCGGCCCACGAAGCGCCGAAGTCCTCGGATCGGACGGTCATGAGCACGTTGAAGGTCTCTGCCGGCTCCATGGGGAAGTACAGCGTCCCGTCGTCGGCCTGCCACGGCCCCAGCACGCCCGGGGTCTCCACGAAGGTACCCCCGAGCAGGCCGTCGGGGATGCGCAACTGAACCGTGGCGGGCCCGTTCCCCCGCGCCTCCACCGGGCGGCCCAGGCCATCCACCATCCGGAACTCCACCACGTCCCCGGCCTCGGTGGTCTCGGCGCCGTCGGCGTACCGGCGGATCACCACCGGCCACTCCCATTCGGTGTGGGCCGGTCCGGCGACGCCGGCCTCGAGGCTCCCCGTCGCCGTTACCGAGTCCAGCGCCACCGCGGACCCTCCGACGAAGGGTGTGGACGAACCGTCCAGGAGGTCGCCGGTGGTCGCGCCGTGGGCCCAGGTGGTGGCGTCCACGATGCTCACCGGAGGCGTGGAGATCTCGTCCGGATACGGGAAATCCCGGGCCAGGAGCGTCTCCCAGCTCCCCCCGCCCCGCCTCGCCTGGAGCTGGAATCGGGCTGCTTCGCCCTCCCCCACTGCCCCGTCCTCCGGCCACTCCAACTCGAACCGGAGCCGGAAGGGCTGGTCGGCGTCCACCTCCGGGGATTCGGGGCTTCCGGAAGCACCCGCCCCCGCCAGCCCCGCCGCGGCCGAGGGAGTGGGGACCGTATCGGCTCGCACCGCCCAGGCCGTCTGCACCCAGGGCGACGCGGCGGTGTCCCCGGCATCGGAGCTGTCCGGACCGCACGACACGAAGGTCGCCGCCAGCGCCACCGGAAGGAGGGCGATGCGGAGGGACCGCAGGTGGCTCGGGTCAGGGGACAAGCGTCACCCCGAACTCGAAGGTGCGGCCAGTGAGGGCGTGGTAGATGCGACGGTCCCGCACGCCCTGGAACTCCCGCTCGGCCTCGTTGGTGAGGTTCCGCACGTAGGCGTTGAACTGGACGCCGCCCCCCCGGAGCTCGTAACGACCGGAGAGGTCCACGGTGGTGCGCTCGCCCCCGTAGACGTCGTCGAAGGCATCCTCGGCGACCTCGTCGATGAATTCGCTCTGGTAGTTCAGCGCCGCCCGCAGCTCCAGAGGTCCGAACTGGTAGTAGGGGGCCACGTTGATCACCACGTCCGACTGCCCGAAGAAGGGCAGGTCCTCGTCCTCCCGACCAGGAACGGTCACGTCGGAGGTCATGAAGGCCGCGTTGGAGGAGATGCCCAGGCCGCTGAAGGAGCCGGGGAGGAAGTCGAAGACCTGGCTCCAGGAGAGCTCGAGCCCTGCCACGGTGCCCTCGTCGGCGTTCCGGAGCTGGACGAACTCCACCTCGTCGAAGAAGCGGTCGTCGAAGCCCGGGACCTCCTGGATCTCGAAGGTGACGTCCCGCCCGAAGAGGTCGCGCTGCGTCGAGACGAAGGTGTAGATCGGGTCGGTGACCCTCTTGTAGAAGCCACCGATGGAGAAGATGCTGCCGGGGCCGGGATAGAACTCCAGGCTCACGTCGAAGTTCATGGCCTTGAGGGGCTCCAGATCGGGGTTCCCTTCCTCGATGGCGCCGACCCACACGCCGTCCTCCTCCTCCTCGAACTCGATGTCCTGGAAGGCCGCGAGCTCGTCGTAGTCCGGCCGGCCGATGGTGTTGGACCAGGCGCCGCGGAGCTGGACCTGATCGGAGAGCTCGTAGCGGAGGTGGAGTGAGGGGAGGACGTTCACGTAGTCGTTCTCGGCCTCCAGGAGCGAGATCTGCGCGTCGTCGAAGGTGTCGTCGCTGACGAAGCGGTAGCGCTCGGAGGTCGTGGTGGTGGACTCCAGACGGACGCCACCCGTAGCGGTCAGCGCCCCGGCCTGGAGGTTCCCCATGACGTACCCGGCGTAGACGTCCTCGGTGACGATGGCGTCCACCTCCACCTCTTCCTCGGCGGACTCGACGGGGTCGAGGTCGAAGTAGCGCCGGGCGTCCCGGTTCTGCTCGAAGAACTCAAGGAAGCGATCGACACTCCCGGTGACCGGGACCCGCGCGCCGCCCTGGAGTTCATCGTTGAAGGGGAAGGCGAACTGGGTCAGCTCCAGCGGGAGGTCCCCGGCGGCCCAGGGGTCCTCGTTCCGGTCGATGTCTTTGTCCCGGAGGCGGAAGGAGCCTCCGAACTTGAGGAATCCGATGGAGCTGCCCGAGCGGAAGTCCCAGCGGAGGTCGGCCCCCGCCTGATAGGTGTTCTCGATGAGGTCCTCGAATTCGATGTCCATCTCGGTGTAGAGGTAGTTCGCCGGGTTCGAGGCCGAGGCGAAGTCGTCGAAGTTCACGGTCTCGAAGTCGCCACTCACGTCGTAGCTCAGGGCGAAATCCTGCTCCTCACCCCACTCCGGCTGGAAGGTGCGACGGGTGCGCGATCCCCGGGAGTAGGTGCCCGAGAGCTCCAGAGTGGCAGCGGGTCCGAGCTCCTGGTCGAGCCCCAGGGTAATGCCAGTGAGATCCTCGTCGATGGCTGTGGTGGGGATGTCCAGGGCACCCTCCGCCTCTTCGATGCGTCCCTGGGTCGTCGACGTGGGCGTGGGATCCCCTTCGAACTGGATCTCGGTGTTGGTGAAGTCCTCGTCCCGGAGCGAGTAGGTCAGCCGGGCGTAGAGCTCGGTGGCGTCCGTCGGCCGCCAGTCGAGGTTGGCATTGGCCGAGTAGCGGAGACGGGTGTTGTCCTCCACCTCGCGCTCGAACTCCTCCGGCGCCGGCAGGCCGTCCACGTCCACCCAGGAGGCCGGGGAGGCGATGGCGGTGTTGAAGGTCCGCCGGGAGGCGGTACCGGAGAGGACGATCCCGAACTGGTCGCCGGCGCCGAACCGGTCGCCGGCGGTGAGGCTGCTCCGGAAGGGAATCTGGGTGTCCCCCCAGTCGGTGGTGAGCTGGTGGGCCATCCCGTTGAGGGAGGCCGAGAAGATGCGCCCGGGGCGGTCGAAGGCGGTGAGGGTCTCCACATTGACCGAGCCGCCGAGCGCGTTGGCGTCCATGTCCGGGGTCACCGCCTTGGAGACCTCGATGGAGGAGACCATCTCGGACGGCACCAGATCCAGCGCGGTGGCGCGAGTACCGGCCGCCGAGGCCATGGCCTGACCGTTGAAGGTCACGTTGTTGCGGTTCGGCGCCGTCCCTCGGATGGAGACGAAGCGACCCTCGCCCCGGTCGGTGCGGATGGTCACCCCCGGCACACGCTGGGCCGACTCCGCCACGTTGAGGTCCGGGAGCTTGCCGATCTCGTCGGCGGAGATGGCGTCCACGACGGTGAGCGCCTGACGCTTCTCCTGGACGGAGCGCACCTGCCCGCCGCGAAGGCCCGTCACGGTGAGCCCGTCGACCTCGAAGGCCTCCCGCTCCAGGCGGAAGTCCTGCTGGACCGTCGAGCCCGCGCCGACCGTCACCTGGAGGGTCTGGGGCGCGTAGCCGAAGGATGAGGCCACCACCGAGTAGCTCCCGGGGCTCACCCCGGTGATCTGGAAGTAGCCGTCCTGGTCCGTCACCGAGCCGAGGTCCGTCCCCTCCACCCTCACGCGCACGGACGGAATGGGATCCTGGTCTCCCTGGCCATAGACGTACCCACCCACCGCCCCGGTGGACTGGGCGAGGACCGGCTGGGTCAGCGCCGCCAAGGCCAGGAGGAGGACGGCCGTCATCAGGCGGCCGAGCCAGGAGCGGGGCGAGTGGTTGGCGGTGGAGCGTCGATTCGGGAGGAATGCGGAGCGAGTATGCCGTGCAGGCGAGATCGAAACCATGTCGGTGGAATGCTCGGTGGGAGAGGCAACGTGCGCCGGAGTCGGCGGTTCGCACTCCAACGTTCAGAGCGAGGCTGGAGGCCCTCAACGGCCTTTCCACCATTCCCCCCGCACCGGTACGAGGGTGTTACGGGATCTTCCCGGATCCGTGGATCTGGAGAAGAAGAACCGGGCGTGTCGCATGCCTCGGAGTCCCCTGCACCGACCCCCTGCCGGTGGGCGCGTTCGATCGGCTCAAACCCCGATCATCGAGTCGTGACGAAACCGTCCCCGTCTCGTCGCTGACCTCCGTGAGGTGGACCCCCATGTTCGAAGCGTTGGTCTCGAGCACACCGCACCCCACCCCTCACGGGAGTTCCGCAGCATGTACCGAAGAAGCCTTCGAATCGCCTCCGTCTTCACCCTAGCCCTGGCCTGGGCAGCCTGCTCCGACTCACCGGTCCAGCCCACCCTGGACGAGTCGGACCTGGTATCCGCCGAGTCCCAGAAGCACGGGAGCGTCGCTTCGGATGCCTCGTCCCTCCAGAAGGCGCTGGACGCCGCTGCCGAAGGGGGCGGGCAGGTGCGGGTTCGCGGGACCATCGTCCTGGAGGAGCCCCTCACCTACCAGAGCGACAAGCCGCTGGTCCTCCAGGGGAGCCACAGCGCCCGGATCGTCGGTCCGGCGGTGCAGATCGACGCGCCGAGCAACTCCGGGAGCCGGGTGGGCGAGGAAACTGCCGGCGACGGACTGCAGATCCTCGGGGCGCCGAACCTCACCGTCCGCAACCTCACCTTCGAGGGCCAGAGCGGCCACGGCATCTACTTCGAGCTCACCGACGACGCCTCCGGCACGGTCCGGGTGGGCATGACGCACACCCGTTTCGTGGGGCAGGGGCTCTCCGGCATGTGGATCGAGGACCAGACCGGGGGCTCCGAGAGCGCACCCGAGATCATCGAGTCCTCCGCCTCCATCTTCCTCAACCTCCGCAACGTCTCGGTGTCCGGCACCGGCTTCGCCGAGGACGATGCCCGGAGCTGCCGCTCCCTTGCGGAGGGGCTCGGCTGCTCCTTCGCGGACTTCGACGGCTTCCGCATCAACGAGGGCGGCGACGGCAACATCACCTTCGCCTTCCAGAATGTCGGCTTCACCGAGAACGCCGGCGACGGCATCGAGTTCGACGAGACCGGCTCCGGGGGGGTTCGTGGCGTGGTCCGCGGGGCCGACTTCAGCCGCAACGGCGAGCAGCCCCAGTTCCCGGAGGATCTGGAAGACGGATTCGACATTGACGAGGCGGGGCCGGGCGGGATCCACGTCGCCATGCTCAACAGCCGCGTGAACGACAATACCGACGAGGGCATCGACCTCGACGAGTCCGACCTCGACGAGGCCGGGCAGGACGTGGCGGTGGGTGCCGGCGACGTCTTCTTCTCGGCTCGCCGGGTGGTCGCCACCGGCAACGCCGACGAGAACATCAAGATCTCCGACTTCGTGGAGGTCGTGACCTTCGACGCCAACGGGGAGGAGGTGGACGCCGAGGTCCTGGGCGGCGCCGGCGACATCATCCTCGCCATGGCCCACGTGACCGCCGACGGGTCGGCCGAGGGCCGGGGCGCCCGCTTCGAGGAGTTCGGCCAGGGCGACGTCCGGGGCTACATCCGGAACAGCTCCTTCTCGGGCAACTCGGAGGACGACGGCCTGCGCGTCGACGAGGAGGACGACGGTTCCATCGACCTCAAGCTCTGGCGCATCGACGCCTCCAGGAACGATGGCCAGGGTCTCCAGATGACCGAGAACGGGGCGGGCGACATCCTCGCGTACCTCTTCCGCTCGACCTTCACCGACAACGACAACACCGCCGTCGAGATGGAGGAGGAGGACGCCGGGGGTCACACGGTGGTGATCCGTGGCTCCACCCTGGTGGGAAGCGACGGTGAGGAGTCCCTGGACGTCATCGAGACCGACGACGGCTCGAGCCACGTCGTGATCCGGGGCGGGACCATCGATCCGGCGCCCGTCTCCGAAGGCGACGTGACCTTCGAGATCCAGCCGTAGCCTCACGCGGCTTCGACGCACGAAGGGGGAGCCGGGCATCCGGCTCCCCCTTCGTGCGTTGCCTACGACTGCCGTTCGCTACAGGAGGATCAGGTAGGTGAGCTTCGCCACCCCGACCACGTTCCTCATGAGGAAGTCGGCCCGAGGGTCGAAGAGGTCCTCGCGGCCTCCCGGGGCGTGCCAGGATGTGTTCAGCACCAGGAAGAGGTCGGAGCCGGGGGTGTGGATCCAGTCGATGCGGATGTTGGCGTTCACGTCCCGGGAGAAGTTGTCGTACTGGACGAGCGCCTTGGCGAAGAGCTTCCGGTCGAGGCTGGCCAGGATGTCCACCGAGGCGGTGGTGGCCCCGAAGTCGCCCCCCTCCAGAGGCAGGCTCACGTCGCTCCGGGAGAGCCCCGCCCCCAGGGTGAGGTGCTTGGACTGCCGCCACCCCGCGTTCACCCCCCAGTCGAAGCGCCGCCCCCCGTAGAACCCGCCGGCCTCGAAGTCGGCGCCGCCGGAGAGGCCGCGGCCCGGGTCGGTGGAGACGCGCGCGCCGATGCGGGAGAAGGTGTAGTCCCCCGCCCCGATGATCACGTCCGGGCGGATGTCGAAGGGTACCTCCAGCCGGTCGAACTCGTGGGAGCCGCTGATCCGGAAGGTGGTGCGGGCCCGGGAGGTGAAGGACACCGACGGATCCACCTCCCAGGACTGGAGCTCCCCGTCCTGCCCGTCCACGTGGATGCCCATGACGTGGGCGGTCATCTGGCGGAAGGGACCTCGCTCCAGGAAGGGAGACCAGGTGAGGGTGCCGATGGCCTGGCGCATGTCCCGGCGCTGCACGAAGCCCAGCGCCGGCCGGTAGCGCTCCCCGACGCTGGTGTAGGAGAGGCTCGCCCCGTAGACGTCGTTCCGAAGGTTGAGGGAGGTGCTCCCCGCCCAGTCCTGCTGCTCCGGGTCGGCATCGGAGACCCGGGTGTACCAGAGGTCGGCGCTGGACGCCGAGCCGAAACGCTGGCTGAGGTCGAAGCCCAGGGCTCGGTTCCAGTCCTGGCCCCGATCGTAGTTGGAGAGGATGACCCCCGCCGAGCCCCGTTGTCCGAAGTTGGTCTGGATCCGCGCGACGGCGTTGTTGGCCGACTCCTCGCCGAAGATCCGGCCGAGCTTCTCGCCCAGCCCGCCCCGGTCCGGACCCGTCTCGATGTTCAGGAGCCCCACGTTGAAGCGGCCGAGCTGACCGGTCAGGCGCCCGCCCGCCAGGATGGACTCGGTGAGGCCGATGCGGCGGGAGAAGAAGGTCTGGGTCCGCCGGGAGTCGCCGTGCTCGAAGATCCCGGAGCGCTCCAGGAAGAACTCACGCTTCTCGGGAAAGAAGAGGCTGAAGCGGGTGAGGTTGAGCTGGGTGTTGTCGGCCTCGACCTGGGCGAAGTCGGTGTTGACGGTGAAGTCCAGCGTCAGGTTCGAGGTGACGCCCCACTTGAGGTCGAAGCCCGCGTCGACGTTGTTGTCGGACTCCGTCGCCTCGAACTGGAGGTCGGGGCGGACCTGCTGTGCGCCGGAAACCAGGTAGGGCTTGAGCTCGATGTTGTGGCCTCGCCGGATGTTCTTGAGCCCGGTGAGCCGGCCGTACCGGGAGACGGTCTTCATGTCGTCGGAGTAGCCCGACCCGTAGGTCAGCGGTACCAGGGGCCAGTTCTGGACCTCGTTCTTCCGGTTCACCGTGCGGCGCATCCAGAGGCCGAAGGTGAGGTCGTCGCCTTCGGGAAAGCGGAGCTGCCGGAAGGGGATGCGCACCTCCAGCGTCCAGCCCTCGTCGGTGATCTCCGTCTCGCTCTCGAAGACCGCGTCCCAGGAGTAGGAGTCGATGGTCATGTGCTCGTCGGCGATGAGCGCGTCGTCCTGGGTGCCGAGGGCGTTCATCTCGAAGAGGAAGGCGTTGCGGCCGTCCAGGAAGGTGTCGATGCCGATGTAGGCGTGGTCGTCCCGGTCGTTGCGCCCGCCCCGCTCCAGGTTCTTGGCCCGGATCAGGTGGGCGTCCTCGTCGGCGAAGCGGAGCGCGAAGTAGAGGTTGTCACGGTCGTAGGCCACCTTGGCCCAGCTCTCCTCGGTAGGCTCCGCCCCCTCTTCAGGCCAGCGCTGGAGAAAATCGTCCATGGGCTCGATGCCCTCCCAGATCGCATCGTCCAGGCGCCCGTCGATGCTCGGCGCGACGTCGGCGAAGGTGGCCTCGATGGAGGGCGTGGCAGCCTCGGAACGGTCGGCGTCCTGGGGCGGAACGGACTGGGCGAGGGCCGATTGGGGAAGGCCCGGGAGGG
>CAKZOQ010000588.1 GCA_937136445.1 uncultured Gemmatimonadota bacterium | reverse complement strand
CGGACATCGAGTGGCGAGAGGCCGAGAACCAGCCCTCCGCCGAAGGTAATCCGTACGTGGGCCCGCAGGAGGTGGGCGAGGGCGTCTTCGGGCTGTTGATGGCGGCCTTCGAGGGGTTCCAGGTGGCTCCCGAGACCTTCGTGGCCGAGGGCGATCACGTAGTGGCGTTGGGTCGCTACACCGGAACCCACCGCGCCTCGGGCGCCCCGCTGGACGCCGCCTTCGCCCATGTCTGGACCGTCCGCGACGGTACCCTCGTCGCCTTCCAGCAGCACACGGACACGGCGCAGATGTCCCGGATCATGGGGTAGGTCGAGACCCGACCGGGCCGCGTGGGGAGCGGGCCCGAGCGTACCGTGGATCATCTCCCCTCTTGCCCCCTCGTGACCCGGCCGCCTAGCGTGGAGCATCGCGTCCCTCTCCACCCGGAGTGCTGCATGACCCGGTCCCGCGGTCCTTCCCCGGTGCGCCTCGCCCTCCTGCTGGTGGCCCTCGTCATCGCGATCCTCGTCCTTCTGGGCCCGCGGCCCGCCGCGGCGCAGGAGATCACCAACTACGTCCGCATGGAGGTGGACGGCCGGGTGGTCTACGGGGTGCTGGAGGGCGAGGGGGTACGCGAGCTGGACGGAGACCTCTTCCAAGCGCCCACGCCGACGGACCGGGTGCACCCCCGCTCGGCGGTGCGCCTCCTGGCCCCGGTGGCTCCCTCCAAGGTCATCGCCGTTGGGCGCAACTTCGAGAGCCACCTCCAGGGCCGCCCCCGCCCACCGGAGCCCGGCCTCTTCGCCATGTATCCCTCGTCCGTGGCCGGCCCTGGTGACGACATCCTCCGGCCGCCCGGGGCGGACAACCTGCACTACGAAGGGGAGCTGGTCCTGGTCATGGGCCGGCGCGCCCGGAACGTGCCGGAGAGCGAGGCCAAGTCGTACGTCTTCGGCTTCACGGCGGGCAACGACCTGAGCGAGCGGGACTGGCAGGACGCCGACCTGCAGTGGCTGCGGGCCAAGGCGTCGGACACCTTCGCGCTCCTCGGACCCACCATCGTCATCGGCGCCGACCCCGACGACGTCCTCATCGAGACCCGGGTCAATGGCGAGGTGCGCCAGCACGAACGGAGCTCGGACCTCATCTACGACGTCGCCCGCATCGTGAGCTACGTGAGCACCTACATCACGCTGGAGCCCGGCGACGTCATCTTCACCGGCACGCCGCAGACCACGCAGGCCCTCGCCGACGGCGACGTCGTGGAGGTGGAGGTGGAGCACGTGGGCGTGCTGCGCAACGTCGTGCGGTCCGAGAGCTAGCAGCGAGGAGGGCGGATCCATGCGTTGGGCCTTCGCGACGCTGATGCTGATCCACGGGCTCCTCCACCTCATGGGGCCCGCGAAGGCCTTCGGGTGGGCGGAGCTGCCCGAGCTGGCCCCGGTCTCCCGCGCCGCCGCCCTACTCTGGCTCGGCGCAGCCGCCACGCTGCTGGGGACCGCCGCCCTCGTCCTCCAGGCGCCCCGGATCTGGTGGGTGGTGGGGCTGGCGGCGCTCGTCCTTTCGCAGGCGGCGATCTTCACGGCCTGGGACGACGCCCGCGTGGGCACGCTGGCCAACCTGATCCTCCTCCTCGGGGTGGTCTACGGACTCGCCGCCCAGGGCCCGTGGAGCTTCCGGGCGGAGTACGAGCGACGGGTGGAGGCCCACCGCCCCACCGGGACCGAGACCTCCACCGGCCCGGATGCGCCCCGCCTCACCGAGGCCGATCTCGTGCCCCTCCCCGAACCCATCCGCCGCTACCTCCGCGCCACCGGGTCGGTGGGTCGTCCCCTGCCCCGGGCCGTCCGCACCACCTGGCGCGGCCGGATCCGCGGAGGACCGGAGGAGCCCTGGATGCCCTTCACCGCCGAGCAGTACAACGTGGTGGACCCTGCGGCGCGCTTCTTTCTCATGGACGCCCGGCGGAACGGGCTCCCGGTGGATGTCCTGCACGCCTTCGCGGGGGACTCCGCCACCATGCGCGTCCGCCTCCTCTCCCTACTCCCCATGGTGGACGCGGCGGGCCCGGAGATGGACCAGGGCGAATCGGTGACCCTCTTCAACGACCTGGCGCTCCTGGCGCCTGCCACCCTCGCCGGGTCCCAGGTGCGCTGGGAGCCGCTGGACGAGCGCTCGGCCCGGGGCACCTACGTCGGCGGAGCCGTGCCCGTCCAGGCCGTCCTCCATGTGAACGAAGCCGGGGAGCTGGTGGACTTCGTCTCCGATGATCGGCTGGCGGCCTCCCCCGACGGGACGAGCTTCGAGCCGCGGGGCTGGTCCACTCCGGTCGGCGGGTACCGCAGCTTCGACGGCCTCCGGCTCCTGGGGCGGGGCGAGGGACGTTGGCATCCCGCCGACGCGTCCGACTTCGTCTACATCGAGCTCGAGCTCCTCTCGGTGGAGCACGACCCGGGCCGCGGACCGTCGCCCGAGTAGGGTGGTGGCGCCGGAGCGTTGGTAGCCGCCGAGGGCCGGAGGAGCCGGCAGCTCCTCAGGCCAGGACGTTCTCCTCTCCCGAATCCCGCACGAAGAGGCAGGAGGAGGCGGTCGTGGCGAGGACGTGGCGGGCGAAATCGAAGTCGGGATCCCCGGACATGCCGAAGATGTCGAGGTCGGCGGTGGGAACCCGGGGCACCTGCTCCTGCAGCCCCCCGGCCCGGATGACGGTCTCCACCCGGGGGAGGCGGGCCAGGTCGGTGACCCGGGCCACGAACTCGCGCGCCGCCCCCCGTTCCTCCTCCTTCTCGACGATGCATACGATCCGGAGATCCCCCCGCCATGCCTCCCGGAGGATGTGCCCGATGAGGAGAGACATGTCCATGTTCCCCAGGCGCATGCTGATCTCCCAGTCGGGGCCCTGGTCCCTCACCCAGACATTCACGGACTGACGCCGTCCGAGCCCGGCCTCGGGATGGTCGGCGAAGAGCAGGACCCCCGTCTGGAGCCGTCGGGCCCGGTCCACCATGTGCCGGATCTCCTCCTCCGCCCTGGGATCCGCCTCCACCGGAAGTCGTGTGAAGACGCAGTTGGGTCGAAAGAAGGCGCCGTCCAGCGCCTGCATGGCGGCGATGAGTCCCTGCCCCGGCTCGGCCTCCTCGATGAAGGTGGTCTGGGCGAAGATCCCACGCTTTCGGAAGGCCCGCGCGAAACCAGGGAGCTCTCGCCGCAGCTCGGCGTCCGCCTGCCGTCCCTCCAGCCCCAGGAGCTTGATGGAGCCCCCCAGCGAGGTCAGATCCTCCAGCAGCGGAAAGCCGCCCCGGAGCTGGGTCATGCGCTCCACCGGCACCAGGATGCTCGGCTTCCAGGAGCGCTCCGGCGAGGGCGGGAGTGCCGTGACCTTCTGGGCCGCCCACTCGGCCAGCGCCACGAAGAGCCCGCTGCGCACGTCCCCACCCGGCGCCTGGATGTGCCGACGGAGGAGCAGGACGTAGAACCCCACCACGCACCCCACCGCCGCGAGCCCGAAGACCGGTTCGATGATGAACATGGCGAGGAGGCAGCCGGCGGCCCCCACGAAGGAGACGAACCGCGGGATGCGGAAGAGCGGTCGGAAGCTGATGAGCCCCAGGCTCTGCTCCACGAACACCACCACATTGATCATGGCGTAGGTGATGAGGAAGAACATGGTGATGAGCGGGGCGACCGTGTTCAGGTCCCGGAGGAGGAGGGCCAGGAGCACCACCACCCCGGTGAAGAGGACGGCGTTGCGTGGCTCGCCGGAAGGCGTACGCTTCGCCAGCCATCCGGCACCGGGAAGCGTCCCGCTGTCGGCCAGCGCCTGCAGGATCCGTGGCGCCCCCACCAGCGAGGCCAGCCCCGAGGAAAAGGTGGCGCCCAGGAGGCCGGCCAGGACCGCCGGACCCCAGAGCGCCCGGTCGATCATGATGGTGTAGTTGGAGACCAGCTCGTCCGGGGTCGCGGCCCGGGCCAGCCACCAGGCCAGCGCCAGGTAGACCGTCGTCCCCACCGCCACCGCCGCCAGCGTGCCGACGGGGATGGAGCGACGGGGATCCTTGAGTTCCCCGGACATGTTGGCGCCGGCCATGATCCCCGTCGCCGCCGGAAAGAAGAGGGCGAAAAGGAACCACATGTCCGTCCCTTGGAAGCCCGTCTCCGGGAAGCCCGGGAAGTCCCCCCACATCTGCGGCTGCTCGGTCAGACCACCGGTGAACACGGTCCCGAAGACGGAGATCAGCGAGACCAGGATCACCGCCAGAATCAGGTACTGGATCCGGAAGGCGAAGCCCGCGCTCACCAGCGCGATCCCCAGGACCACGGCGTAGGTACCCAGGTCCACCAGGAGCGCCGGGTGCCCGGGGAAGGCGAAGAGCCAACCCTCGCGGAAGCCGAAGATGTACATCGTGACGGCCAGCGCCTGGGCCAGGTAGAGAGGCACCCCCACGCTTCCCCCCACTTCCAGCCCGAGCGACTGGGAGATGATGGAGTAGGCGCCCCCGGCCCCGATGCGGATGTTGGTGGTGATGGACGACATGGAGAGCGCCGTGCAGGCGATGATCCCGCAGACGATCCCGATGATGATCCAGGCACCACCCAGCCCCGCGTTCCCCACGACGCTTCCCTGCCGCAGGTACATGATGACGCCCAGGATGGTGAGCAGGGTGGGCGTGAACACCCCGCCGAAGGTCCCGTAGCGGCGGACCTCGTCCCGCTCCTCCACCTGCTCCTGGAGGGTGGTTGGCGCGTCGACGGAGGTGGAGTCCGGGCCGGGGGGCATGCGCTCTGCTCCTCTCCTTACCGAGCGCACCCGCACCCGCGGGTCGCAGCCGGCCCGCTGGGGGGGACGGCACCGACGGGGGCGCCCGGGGGGGCGATCTGGAGAGAGCGGGCGAGCTGCGTCATGGAGACAGGGTAGGCCCCGAGCGCCGGCTTCGCACACACCTGAAGCGGTGCGGAGGGGACGTCGAACCCGTCACGAAGGGCTCGCCCGGCTCGTTCTCCGGATGCCGCACCACGGCCCGGGCCGCCGTCCGAACCGTACCCCTCTGCCCAGGAGCGCCCATGTCCGCACCCTCGTCCGACCCCGCCACGGTCGCCCTCTGCAGGCACAGGTCCGCCCTCGCCCGTGGGACGCTCGGGGTCGTCGCCCTCCTGGCCGTGGCCGCGGTGCCCCTCTCGGCCCAGCTCATCTCCCTCCGGACGGTCCCGGTGGCCTCCGGCGACCAGTTCCTCTTCCTGCCGGCCCAGTCGCTGGGCATGGCCGGCGTCCATCTGGCCGTGGACGACACCCTGGGCGACCCCTGGAGCCAGCCCGCCCGCGGGGCGCGTCTCGAGGGGAGCACCCTCCTGTCGTCGCCGACCATCTACGGGATCTCCGAGGACGGTGGGAGCGGTCGGACCTTCCCGGTGGCCACCCTCCTCCGGGGCGAGCGCTGGTTCGGCGGCGGCGCCGTGGCCCTCCAGCAGGTGGACAACGACGCTGGGCGGACCATCGTCCTGTGGAGCCGGACGGACCCGTTCCCCGGCGCCCCACCCTTCCCCGACCGCAACCGCCTCTCCGATCGCTCGGAGCGAAACCTCTTCGCCCGGGCCTTCGTGGGACGGGAGCTCGGCGAGGGCCCCTGGTCGGTGGGGCTCGCCGGCTCGGTGGCGGAGCTGGACGCCATGGACGGCGTGGACCTCCTGTACGCCGGAGCCCAGCGCATCGAGCAGGACGGCTCCGTCGCCGACCTGCGCCTGGGGTTCTTCCGGGACGGAGAGGAGGACCGCCTGGCGCTCCTCCTCGTGCACCACCGGGTGGACATGACCCACGACGTCGTCTTCAGCGACCTGGTCTGGCCTCCGGACCCACCGCCGGACGGCCCCTTCCCCGGACCCGTCTGGGTCACCCGCACCGAGGTCAACGAGGACAAGACCCGCACCTGGGGCGTCCATGCCGCCTGGGACCGGGACCTGACGGCCGAGGGGTGGCGGCTGGGGCTCGCCGGGACCATCAACCGGAAGTCCCATCCCAAGATCCCCAACTACGAGATCCAGAACATCCCACGGGATCCGGGCACCACCTGGGCCTACGACCTGGGGGTGGGCATCGGACGCACCGTGGACGGCACCACCTTCGGCCTGGACCTCCACCTCCAGCCCATCTGGAGCGAGACCTGGCAGGAGGCCGTGGGCGACGAGGTGGGCCCCGACGGTCGGGTCTTCGAGGAGGGCGAGCGTACGCTGGAGAACGACTTCTTCTTCACCAATGCGACCCTGCGGGTGGGGCTGGGCCAGCGGTGGGATCGCTTCGGAGTGCAGGGCGGCGTCGAACTCCGCTCGTACGGATACGAACTCAGGCAGACGGACCTGGTGGATCCCTCCACCCGGGACCAGGAGGAGTCCTGGATGGAGTGGACACCGACGGTGGGCCTCTCCTGGCGGGTGAGCGAGCTGGAGGTCGCCTACGCCGGCCGGCTCACCACCGGGACGGGACAGCCCGGTGTCACCCGCGACCTGGTGGCCTCTCCGGGGCTGGAGGCCGCCGGAGGCGACTTCATCGTGGCCCCCAGCGGACCGCTGACCCTCCAGGACGCGCGGATTCTGACCCACCAGATCCGGGTCCGGGTGCCCATCAGCTAGGGGGCCGGGAGGGACGGGCGGGATCTCTCTGGGTCGGGTCCGGCTAGAGGAGCTTCCGGAGCCGGCTGAGTCCCTCCTTCACCTCCTCGGCCAGCATGTCCATCGCTGTGCCGACGTCCCCGCCGGCATCCCGGGCCTCGTCGCCCAGGACCTTCATTCGTCCCCGGAGCTTCTGGAGCTTCTCCTGCAGCTCCTGCCACTCCTCACGAGCCTCCAGCTTGGCCAGGCCGGCCTTCAACTTGAGCTCGTCCCGCTCCTCTTCGAGCCGCTCCAGCAGCTCCTTCATTTTCTCCGATCGGTCGGACATGGGTCCTCTCTCTACGTCAGGGGGATCCCGGCTCACGGCCGGGCGGGTCGTTGGATTCGGCGTCGGCGGCGGATCGGTCGGAGTCGGCCTCGCTCTGCGTCTCCTCCTCGGCGACGGCGGCCTCCAGGGCCTCCCACCGCGTGGAGACGGGCACCACCTGATCGGCCACCCGGATGCGGGGTTCCCGGGTCCAGCCCCCGGCGGGCTGCAGGGCGTCCGGCGTGTACCGGCTGCCGGGGTTCCAGAGGATCCACTCGGTGAGGCCGGCGTCGTACGTGGCCTGGATCTGGGCTCGGACCTCGGGTGCGCCGTAGGTGGGCTCACCCAGCGTGAAATCCTGGAGCCAGGGCCGGGTTCCGCCGGCGCCCTCCACCTCTCCAGAGCGGCGCACGGCATCGTCCAGCGCCGCCTTCACGACCTCGTAGGGGTAGGCATTGGGCACGTCCAGCCCGAAGCTCCCTCGCCAGTAGTGCGAGGGATAGACCATGGGAAGGGCCACGTCCACCACGTCGATGAACTCCTCCCAGACCTGCCCGATGCCCACGTCCGCCGAGGCGGAAGTGGTGACTCCGAAGACGTCGGCGGTGATCTCCACCCCGTCGCCCAGCTCCTGCCGGGTGTAGGCGAGGAGCTCGCGGATGGCCTGGGCCCTGGTGCGGCCCTCGGCGCCCGGGAAGTGGGCCCGCGCAAGCTGTGATTTCGGGGCGTCGGGGAAGCGCACGTAGTCCCACTGGATCTCCGGGAAGCCCATGCCCACGACCTCCCGGGCGATGTCCACGTGGTAGTCCCACACGGCCGTGTCGTAGGGATTCAGCCAGATGGTGCCCTTTCCGTCCACCCAGGGCCCGCCGGCGGTATCCTGCACCGCCCGCTCCGGATGGGCGGCGGCCAGCAGCGGATCCTTCACGATGACGATGCGGGCGACGGGGTAGATGTCGGCGGCGTGGAGCTTTTCCAGGAGGCCGCGAAGGTCCCGGATGCGGCGTTCGTCGTTGGCCCCGATCTCCTGCGCCAGCGGCACGTCGGACCGGTGGCTCAGGTACCCGGTGGCGTCTTTGATGTCCAGGACGAAGGTATTGATCTCCGTTTCGGCGGCGAGCTCCAGGAGAGCGTCCACCCGGCGCGTGGAGCCCGAGGCCCAGGCGTTCAGATAGAGGCCGCGAACATGCTCCGGGCGCTCGAACCGCAGCTCCACCGAGTCGGGGAGGGGGCTCTGGGAGGAGTCGGGGGCGAGGTCCCCGGAGGCGGACCGGTCCATGGCTTCGCCGCCCCGAGCCGCCGAGACTTCACCCGGGGGGGGAGGGAGTCGATCTCTCGACGGGTCCACGTCAGAGTCGCCCTCCTCCACCGCCGGCGCCCGAGGCGGCTCCACCACCAGCGCCCCGGTGTCCGGGACCTCCAACGCCGCGTCCTCCGCCGGCTCCGGAGCGTCGTCGAAGACCGAGGGGCCGGCCTCGCACGCCACCGCCCCCCACACAAGGGTGAGGAGAAGAAGTCCGGCGCGCCGAAGGCCCTGGCGCGCGGGGATCAATAGGCCTCCAGCGACGGGTCGACCTCCTCCCGCCATCCCAGGACCCCACCCTTCAGGTTCCAGACCCGCTCGTGCCCATAGTGCAGGAGGATCCGCGCGGCCCATTCGCTCCGGGAGCCCGAGCGGCAGTAGAGGACCACGTCCCGGTCCCGGGCCACCTCATCCTGGCGGGCCATGAAATCGCCCTGGGGGATCCGCATCTGCCCGTGTTCCGGCAGGTCCGCCACCTTCCGTTCCCAGGCCTCCCGCACGTCCACCAGAAGGGGTTCATCCCCGGATTCCAGGCGTTTCTGGAGCTCAGTGGGGGTGATCTCGGGGACGTCGGACGGCTGGTTCATGACCCTCGGGCGGCGCGGCGGCGGCGGATGAGCTCCTCCAGAAGGAGGGCGGTGCGAGACGAGGCTCCCAGGTGCCGGTGAATATAGTCCAAGGCCCGGTGTGCGGCGTAGTCTCGGGCCTCTCCCTCCACCACCCACTCCTGCAGGCGACGTGCCAGGCCGGCGACGTCCTCCACCGCCGCCCCTCCCCCGGACTCGGCGAGCTCCCCGGCGGCCCGTGCGTTGGCATGCCGGGGCCCGAACACCACCGGCAGCCCCGCCGCTGCGGGCTCCAGCACCGAATGCAGGCCGTCCTCCCCGAAGCCGCCTCCCACGTAGGCCACCATCCCCACGGTGTAGAGGTGGGCCAGGACGCCCACGCGGTCCACCACGATGGCGTCGATCCCCCCGGCTCCGGAGTCCTCCACCGCGCCGAGGACCTCGCTCCGCCAGCCCCGGTCCCGCAACTCGTCCAGCAGCGCTTCCACCGCCTCGTGGGTGGGCTCGTGGGGCGCCACCACCAGTCGCAGGTCCTCCACCTCCTCTCGGACCCGGCTCAGGGCCGGCAAAAGAACCGCTTCGTCCGCGGGCCAGGTGGAGCCCGCCACGAGGGTGGGCCGGGGGTCGGCGTGGAAGGGCGCCAGCCAGGGCTCGGCGGGATCCGCCGCCCGGGCCCGTCGCGCCGCCGAGTCGATGCCCGGGTCGCCGGTGACCACCACCGCCTCCTCCGGCACCCCCAGCTCCCGGAGCCGCGCCGCATCCTCCTCCGCGATGGCCGCCGCGAGGCTCAGGCGCGACCAGGTGGGGCCGAGGAAGCGCCGCGCCCCGGGCTTCAACCGCCCCGCACCCGGGGGTACGGTGGCCGCCACCAGCGCCACCGGGATCCCCCGGCGATCCGCCTCGGCGACGAGGGTGGGCCAGACCTCCGTCTTGGTGAAGGCCACGACGTCCGGGGACACGCCATCCAGCGTCCGACGGACGGGGCCGGGCGTGTCCCAGGGCAGATACGCCGCCATGTCCGTGGGCATGGAGCCGGCCAGCCCCTCCGCCGAAGGGGAGAAGTGCGTGTAGACCGATTGGAGATCGTCTCCCACCCGGTCCCGCAGCGCTTCGAGCACGGAGCGCGCCTGAAGGCCCTCACCCACGGAGGGGGCGTGGAACCAGGCCAGCGGTCGGGCGGAATCCCGCTGCTTCCGACCCCACCCGGCGAGTTCCCGATGGGCGCTCCGGCGGCCATCGAGCGTCCGGGCGAATTTGGAGGACCCCAGGGCGAGGACCGGAGTCAGGGTTCGCAGGGTACCCTGGGCCAGGCGGTAGGCGAGGCGTTGGGTGAGGGGCGGGCGATCCATGGTGGCTTGCACGATAGCCCCCGGACCCGGCGAAGCCCACCCTCCCCGGCCGCCCCATCCCAGCCCGGCCTTCCCCTCCCCCGTCCCCCACGCCATGCACTTCCAGGTCACCGTCCGGTACGGCTCGCAATACCAGCGCTACCACACCCTCGCGGTGGAGGGAGAGACGGTCCGGGAGGCGCTCCGGGCCGCCGCCGACGCCCTCCCGGAGGAGATCGTGGACGAGGCCGACCTGGTGGAGATGCGCCCCTCGGTGGATCCGGAGGAGCGCAGCTACCTGGGCGAGGACGAGGGATGACGCCAGGCGATGAAACGGGGGGAGGCGGGGGGAGAACCCACGGACCCGGACGGCGGCGGCTTCTCCGGGGGCTGGGAGCCCTGGCGGCGCTGGCGCTGGTGGCTGGATGCTGGGCGTGCTCGCCGGTCTATGTGGTGAAGGCCGGCCTGGCGGAATGGCGCATCCTCCGAGCCCGCCAGCCCATCCCGGAGGTCCTCGCCGACCCCACCACCCCCACCGACACCCGGGACAAGCTGGCCTTCGTCGCCGAGGCCCGCCGCTTCGCCGCCGACGAGCTGGAGATCGACGTGGGGGGCGCCTACAGCCAGTACACGGCACTGGAGTCCGACACCCTGGCGCTGGTCCTCTCCGCCGCCCATCGCGACCGCTTGGCCTCCCGGACCTGGTGGTTTCCGGTGGTGGGCCACGTGCCCTACAAGGGCTTCTTCGACCATGAGGACGCCCACCGCGAGGAGGCGGAGCTGCAGGAAGAGGGCTTCGACACCTACCTGCGACCCACCGCGGCCTTCAGCACCCTGGGCTGGTTCGACGATCCGGTCCTCTCCAGCATGCTGCGCAGCGACGAGATCGAGGCGGTGGAGACCGTGCTGCACGAGCTGGCCCACCGCTACCTCTTCGCGTCGGGGCAGGTCCGCTTCAACGAGAGCTTCGCGACCTGGGTGGGGCGGGCCGGCGCGGTGCGGTTCTTCTGTGGTCGGGACGGAGGCGGGCCGGACACGGTGAAGTGCGCCCGGGCCGAGGCTCGGTGGAGGGACTACCAGCGGTTCGGTGTCTTCATCGACGGCCTGGTGGCCGAGCTCCAGGCCGTCTACGCCGACTCCACGCTGGATCGGGACGCGGTGCTCGAACGCCGAACGCGGATCTTCGCCTCCGCCCTCGCCCGGTTCGATGCCCGGGTGCAGCCCACCTTGGAAAGCTTCACCTTCGGTGGCTTCCGGTCCACCCCGCTGAACAACGCCACCCTCCTGGCCCGGATGCGCTACTACCACCGCCTCCCGGACTTCGCGGCACTGCAGGCGGAACAGGGGGGATTGGGCCCGGCCATGGCCTTCCTCCGAGACGGCCTGGAGGGGGCCGACGACCCCTTCACCCTGCTGCCGGAGGCAGAGCCCCGACGCGGGGTCCAGGACCCGGACCTTGCCGCCAGCCCTCCGGGGGGGTCATTCTAGTTGACTTGGAGGCTCTGTTTTCCCCAGCGGCACAGCACGTTATGGCCATCGAGCCGGACTGGGAGGAGGTCTGCGACTGGGCCCCTACCCCTATCGCCGTATTCGGGCTGGACGGGAAGCTCCTCCACCTCAATGGGCGCGCGGCCCGGGCGTTCCGCGACGAAGGAGTCCCGGCCTCGGACGACCTGGTGGGCTCGACCTGGCAGGAGACCTTCCCCTTCCTGCTGGACTCTCCCTTCCGTGCGGGGTTCGACGAAGTGGCGGGGAGCCCCTCGGGCATGGAGTTCGTCATCCCCAGCCTCCAGGCCCGATCGGGGCCGTATCGGGTCACCCTGCGACGGCTGACGTCGGAAAGCATCGCCACCTTCTTCGTCGCCGCGGCGGACCTGGAGAGGAGGTGGCTCGACACCGTGGATGAGCTGGAGCAGGCCCGGGACCGCCTCCACGAATCCGAGGCCTTCCGGCGGCGCTATCCCTTCGGCTCCACCGGCGTCTTCGACGACTCACTCCGTTACCTATCCGTGGCGGGAGGCGGGTGGAGCGAGATGGGGATCGATGTCGACCGGATGGAGGGACGCACCTTCCGAGAGGTCTGGAATCCGGAAACGGCCGAGCTCCTGGAGGAGCTGGGACGGGTGGCGCTGGCAGGTCGGGAGGCCATGACCCGCATCACCCTCGAAGACGAAGCGTACGAGATCTGGGCCGGCCCCGTACCCACCGCCGCGGGGGGGCCTCGTGGCATGTTCCTCAGCCGGGACGTCAGCCAGGAGTACCGCTTCGCTGAAGAAGTACGGCTCCTCCGTCAGGCCTCGTCCGCCGCTCGACTCGGGATCACCGTGGTGGACCTGGCCGAACCCGATGAACCCCTCGTCCACGTGAACGAGGGGTTCGCATGGATCACGGGCTACTCCCGGGCCGAGAGCCTGGGCCGGAACTGCCGCTTCCTCCAGGGACCCGACACCGATCAGGCGACCGTCGCGCGGATGCGCACGGCCATCGAGCAGCGAGACACCTTCCACGACACCATCCTCAACTACCGGAAGGACGGGACGCCCTTCTGGAACCGACTGACGCTCTCACCCTTCTCCGAGGTCCACGCCGACACCCGCTACGTGGGGATCCAGGAGGACGTCACCGAGATCCGGGAGGCCGAGGTCGAGCGCGACCACCAGCGCCGGCTCTCCGAGCTGGGCATGCTCGCCGGGAGCATCGCCCATGACTTCAACAACATCCTCATGGAGAGCCGGGGCCGGCTGACGATCTGCGAGGACTCGAACGCGCTGAAGGAGATCCGCGACGAGCTGCAGGACCTGGACCGGACCCTGCAGGGGGGCAAGACCCTGGTCAGGCAGCTCCTGGCCTACGCGCGGCGGAGCACCCCCGGAGACGACGCCGACGTGGGCCCGGCCCTCGTCCGCGAGGCCGTCCCCGCCGTGGTA
Organism: uncultured Gemmatimonadota bacterium; assembly: GCA_937136445.1. GTDB lineage: Bacteria > Gemmatimonadota > Gemmatimonadetes > Longimicrobiales > Gaopeijiaceae > JAJCZZ01. The sequence continues at coordinate 3,623 of CAKZOQ010000588.1, read as the reverse complement.
CGCCTCCTCCCGCACAACGTAAAGGTCGAGATGTCGCGCCCGGAGGAGGACCTGCCCGTGAGGCTGGGACCGCTGCGGGTGGAGCAGATCTTCCTGAACCTGGCGAAGAACGCTGCCGAGGCCATGCCGGAGGGCGGGACGCTCCGGGTGGCGGTGGCGCGGGACGCAACGCCGGGCTGGGTGCGCTGGACGGTGAGCGACGACGGCGCCGGGATTCCCCAGGACATGCAGGACCGGATCTTCGACGCCTTCTTCACCACCAAGGGGTCGGGAGGTACGGGTCTGGGACTCAGCAGCGTCCGCCTCATCGTGGAGCGGGCCGAAGGCAGCATCGAGGTGGATTCCACCGTGGACCAGGGGACCACCTTCACCATCCGGCTCCCCCTGGCGAGAGGGCTTCCCCCGCAGACCTCCGACGCACGGACCGAGGCGGAAAGGAAACCGCGGCCCGGTCGACTGAAAGGACTCCGTCTCCTCCTCGTGGAAGACAAGCCCGGGATCCGGGACGTGATGCGTCGGCTGCTGGAGCGCCGCGGGCTGGAGGTGATCACCGCCCCCGACGGGGCTGCGGGCTTCGAGCGCTTCCAGACCGCCCGGGAGCCCTTCGACATCGTCGTCGCCGACCGGGACATGCCCCGCATGACCGGGGACCGCCTCCTTCGGGAGATCACCGAGACTACGGACCCGGAGGACTGCCCCTGGCTCGTCCTCATGTCCGGGGACCTCAGCAACGGGTCCGTCGAGCTCCCGGAGGACACCACGCTCGTCTCCAAGCCCTTCGAGGTGGAGGAGCTCATCGCCGTCCTGGAGGGCGAGGTTTCCGACCGGGAAGCCCGAGCCGACCCACCGTGATCTCACGCTGGCGGCGGGCTTCGGGGGCCACTGCCTTGCTTGCGGGGGGGGCTTCCTGCGGATAGCCTCTACATCGTGGTTCGGCTCGGCTCCGAGTCGTCCACCCACGGTAGGGGTTTGCGGAGGTGGTCTCGGATGAAGCGGGCTGTCGATTGGGAAGAGGTCTGTGTGCAGGCTCCCATGCCGCTGCTCGTGTTCGGCGTGGACGGTGTCCTCTTGCACCTCAACGAGGCCGCCGCCCGCACCTTCGAGGGAGCCGGACCGCTCGAACCCGATCAGCTTTCGGACCGGCCGGGGTCCGATGTCTTCCCCTTCCTGCGGGACTCTGCCTTCGAGGGGGCCTTCCGTGAACTGTCGGAGGCGGCTCCGGGGTCGGAGCGCACCTTCCCGGCGTTCGTGCCGGAGGGCTCTTCCCCCTCCCAGGTGACACTCCGGCGGCTGCGGTCCGACGCCATCGCGTGTTTCTACCAGAACACCACGGAACTCGGCGAACAGCGGAAGGCAACCCACGAAAAACTCGCGCAGGCACAGAGCCGACTCCTGGACCTCGATGCGCTGCTCGACCTGTACCCCTTCGGCTCCATCGCCACCTTCGACGAATCGCTTCGATACCTGTCGGTCCGGGGACAGGGATGGGCGGAGTTGGGCGTCGATCCACGAGACCTCGAGGGCAAGCGGTTCGACGTCCTCTGGGAGGAATCCACGGCGAAGGACCTCGGAGAGCTGGCGCAGGTCGCCCTCGACGGTCGACAGGCCATGACCAGGATCTCCTTCTGGGACGGCATCTACGAGATCTGGGCCGGGCCTCTCCCAAGCACGGACGGCGTCGGATCTCGAGGCTTGTTCGTGAGCCGGGACGTGACGTTGGAGGCTCGCACCGCCGACGAGGCCAGGCTTGTACGCCAAGGTGCGGACGCTGCGTCCCTCGGGATCACGCTGGTCGACCTCGACGCACCCGACCAGCCCCTCATCTACGCGAACAAGGGATTCGAGCGCGTCACCGGTTACCGTGCCGACGAGATCCTCGGCCGGAACTGCCGCTTCCTCCAGGGCTCGGACACGGACTCCGCCACCACCGACCGGATCCGAGAAGCCATCCGACGGGGGGAGGGGTTCCAGGGTACGATCCTCAACTACAAGAAGGACGGGACACCCTTCTGGAACCGACTCACCCTCACACCCTTTCCCAAGAATCCGGACGCCCCGTCGACCCGACGCTACGTGGGGATCCAGGAGGACGTCACGGAGATCCGGGAGACGGAGGTAGAGCGGAATCATCAGCGACGCCTGGCTGAGGTGGGCACGCTCACAGGAAGCATCGCCCACGACTTCAACAACATCCTCATGGAGAGTGGTGGGCGCGTCGCGATCTGCCTCAAAGAGGCCGAAGATGTCCAGCTCCGAAGCGAGCTGTTCGAACTGGACAAGGCGTTGGAGAGAGGAAAGACGCTCATCCGTGAGCTCCTGGCCTACGCCCGCCGGACGACTCCCACCGACGAGCAGGACGCTGGTCCCGCGCTGATTCGAGACTGCGTATCGGGGATCAACCGCCTCCTGCCGTACTACGTGCAGGTCGAGTTCGCCTGCCCAGACGAGAAGCTACCGGTCCCCCTCGGCCCGCTGCGGGTCGAGCAGCTCCTCCTGAACCTGGCCAAGAACGCAGCCGATGCCATGCCCGAAGGAGGCGTCCTGCGCATCACGGTCGAGCATGACGACGAACCAGGCTGGGTTCGTTGCATGGTTCAGGACGAAGGTGTGGGGATGCCGGACGAGGTGAAGGCCAGGGCCTTCGATCCGTTCTTCAGCACGAAGGGGTCCAGGGGAACCGGCCTGGGCCTCGCCAGCGTGCGTCTCATTGTCGAGGCGGCTGGAGGCACCATCGAAGTAGGTTCGACCGTCGGCGAGGGAACGACCTTTACCCTTCGACTACCGAAGGCCACCGCACCGGTGCCCGGTGCCGGACCCTCTCCCCGGGAACGCCTTCGTCCCGCCCGGCTGGAGGGCCTGCGGGTGCTGATCGTGGAGGACCAGCCAGGCATCCGGAATGTCCTGCGCCGGCTTCTGAAACGCCGCGGCCTCATCCCGGTCACGGCACCCGACGGAAGGGCGGGCCTGGAACGATACGAATCCGCGAAGGAGCCGTTCGACATCATCATCGCAGACCGGGAGATGCCGCACATGACCGGCGACCGCCTGCTTCGCGAGATCTCCGATCGGTCTGGAGCAGATGGCCATCCCTGGCTCGTTCTCATGTCCGGTGACCTGAACCTAGCGTCCACGGACACACCCTCCGAGACCACCATGGTCCAAAAGCCCTTCGACGTGGAAGAGCTCATCGAGATCCTCGAAGCCGAGGTCGCCTCGGCGGATCGGGAGGACTGAGGGGCCGCCCGCGCCCTTGGGTCCAACCGGGGGGGAATGTACTTTCCCACTCTTCGCGTCCGGCGTTTCCGGGCGTTCCGCAGGCGTTCCGAACGCCCCGTCCGCGTGCTGGAGGGGCCCTTCCGACGGATCCGATGGAGAACCATGACGACGGGTACGTCCCGTCCCAGGTCGAGGCGAAGTGGCAGGAGCAGTGGGAGAAGCGGGGCACCAACCGGTTCACCCGGGAGGAGCTCACCACCGCCGAGCGTCCCTACTACAACCTCATGATGTTCCCCTATCCCTCCGCCGAGGGACTGCATGTGGGGAATCTCTACGCCTTCACCGGCGCCGATGTCCACGGGCGCTTTCAGCGGCTGCAGGGGAACGAGGTCTTCGAGCCCATCGGC
>CAKZOQ010000587.1 GCA_937136445.1 uncultured Gemmatimonadota bacterium | reverse complement strand
GGACGAGGCCTTTGCAGAGTACATGGAGGAAGAGGTCCGGTATCGGCTCGGGAGCGTCCTCTCCTTCCTCGCATTCCCCCGGGATTCCTGGCGGAGGGTGTTCGCCCTGCGACCACCCTTCGCACTCTTCCGTCGCCAGACCGAGCTGCTCTTCGAGGCCCACGTCGTGGCGGCTCTGGCCTACCACTACCTGGGCGCCATCCGGCGTGCCCGGCAGGAGCTTGCCAACGCCGCCGCCGTGGCTCCCCTCCTGGCGAACCGAAGCTCCCTCTACAAACTGGCCGCGGCCGAGGTGGAGCCCGACCTGGCCCGAGAGATCACCCTCCTCCGCCAGAGCCTGGCTCTGGAGCCGGACTTCGAGATCGCCCAGTTCCGGCTGGGTCTCAAGCTCGAACTGCAGCTCCGAGCCGAAGGGGTCCTCACCCGGGATCGGGCGCAGCGCGCCATCGAATGCTACGAGCGGGTCCTGCGCCTGAATCCGGGGAATCTCGCCGCCCTGTCGGCGCTGGGATACCTCTACTGGCTCATCGCCGAGCCCCGCGACGACGGACCGCCTGCGGGGCTGGACGACGCTCGCCGTGCCTTCGAGGACATCCTGGAATACAGCACGATCGTCCGGCACCAGTTCGGAGGCCCGGCCCACTACGGCCTGGCCCGCATCCTGGCGGAGGAGGGACGCCTGGAGGCCAGCTACGACCACTTCGTACAGGCGCTGGACGCCGACCCCCTCGTGGGCTCCTACTCCACCACCCCGACCTTCACCGCCTCCCCCGGTGGCATGGGGGCGGCGGGGCCCTTCGACCTCATCGGACCGGCCGTGCTGGCTCGCTACTGCCGGCTGGAGGGTGCGGTCCGGGACCACCTGCCGTCGAACGGGACCGGGTCGCCCATCCCTCTACGCAGCCACAGCTACGTCCTCAACGACCTGGGCAACGCCTTCTTCCAGCACCACCTGCGGACCGGGCTCAACCAGGCGCTGGAGGAGGCGATCCAGTGCTACCGCGAAGCGTTGGCGCGACACGAGAAGAACGGGATGGCCTACTTCAACCTCCACTACGCCTACGGAGAGCGCTTCAAGACCGGAGAGTGCCCAGAGGACGAAGACCGTGCATGGCCGGTTCTGGAGCAGGCCGAAGCCTTCGCGTCCGAGTGGCCCGCGGGCATGATGGCCCTCGCGCACACGCGCCTGGATGGCGCCCTCGCGCGATGGCAGAAGGCCGAAGAGGCCTGGCGGGCCTCCTCGAGGGTGCGGCGCGGCCCGGAAGCGGTGGAGGGGCCAGGTTCGGAGGGACGCGCCAGTGCCGACCAGTCGGCGTCGCCCAAAGGACTTACGAAGACTCCGACGAACGGAACCACCGACTCCCGGGACACGACGGGTGCGGAGGAAGGCGACGCGGCCCTCGCCCGGGCGAGGACGGAGCTGGAGGAGGCGCGCGCCCGTGCCCGCGAGATCATCTCCGATACGAAGTTGGGGGCGGTCCACAAGGGGTTGGAGGGAGACCAGGGCGGGGACTGGTCGGGTGGCCTCCTGGGGATGGAGCTGGAGGCGGGTCGGCTGGACGAGGACGACCTCGCTGCCCTCTTCCTCTGGGCCGAAGTGCGGAGCACGTACATCCAGGATGAGGAGAGCCGGGCCCGGAGCATGTGGGGCTCGCTCGAGGCCTGCCGCTACATCGACGGCCTCTTCTACTTCGACAGCTTTCGCATCAACATCCGGCTCCGGGAGCTCGTGGACTCCTTGGAGACCCTCCTGGCAGGGGATCCCACGCAGTTGACCCCGGAGGAGAAGCGGATCCTCGGGTGGACCCGGGTGAAGGCCGGTCGCGTCGTGCGGGACAACGTCTCCAAGTGGCTGGAGTTCGATCCGGTCCACTTCGCGACGGTGACCTGGGTGGACGGCAGCTTCCGTCCGGAACGGTACCTGGCCTTCCTGGACGAAGCCCAGAAGAACACGGAGGGCGAGGGACGAGCCCCCTTCCTCAACCTCCGCGGCAACCTCCACTACGCACGGGACGAATTCGGGCAGGCTGCCGCCTGCTACGGGGAAGCCGTGGAACTCCTGGACGGCGACCCCATCTACTGGAGCAACCTGGCCCATGCGCGGGAGTTCCACGGGGAGGTCGAGGAGGCGAAGGAGGCCTATCGCCAAGCCATCCGACACGCCTCGACGGACGACCAGAAGGCCCGGCACCTGAACCTCATGGGCAACATGCATCACCGGGGCGAGGAGTACGAAGTGGCCATCGAGTGCTACCAGGACGCCCTGGCACTTCGCGGAGAGACACCCGTCTACTGGAGCAACCTGGCGGCCTCCCGGCTCCTGGCGGGCGACCGGGAGGGGGCGAGGGAGGCCTACCGCACGGCCATCGAGTGCTCCACCACCGACGGGCAGCGAGCCACCTATCACAACCGCCTCGGCAAGCTCGAACACGACGCCGGCGACCCCGTGGAGGCCGTGGCTTGGTACGAGCGAGCCCTCCACCTCGAGGCCACCAACGTCGAGTACCTGGACAACCTCGCCACCTCGGCCCGGGTGCTGGGCGAACCCGAACGCGCCGAGCGGGCCTTCCAGGATGCCATCGAGATCGCCTCCCAGGACGGCGAGCGGGCCACGTACTGGAATCGCCTCGGCAACCTGTACTACGCAGAGGGATCGTACGAGGAAGCGGTGCGGGCCTACGACCGTGTCCTCGCGCTCGACGACGACGACCCCGTCTACTGGTCCAACCGGGCCAACGCCCTCGCCCAGCTCGCCAGGACCCGACCCGCCATCAAGGACCTGGAGAAGGCCATCAGCCTCTCCACCGACGACGAGAACCGAGCCGGGTACTGGAACCGCCTTGGCAACCTCCACCACGGGGCGGCCCGATGGAGCGATGCGCTGGAGTGCTACCAGCACGCCATCGAGCTGGACGAACAAGCGGTCTACTGGGCGAATGTGGCCAACTCCAGCGCCCTGGCCGGGAACAGGGACGTGGCGGAGCGCGCCTACCGGAAGGCGATGGACCTCTCCGCCGACGATGCCCCCAGCTTGGTGACCTACGGCGTACGGCTGGGGAACCTCTACCACGCCGACCAGGGATTCGAGGCGGCCATAGCCTGTTACGAAGAGGCGTTGGAGCTCGACGATTCGGATGCGGTGCTGTGGGGGAATCTCGCGGGTTCCGCGGCGGCGCTCGGGCACTACTCGCGGGCTCGGGAGGCCTACGAGCGAGCCGTGGAACTCTGTACCGACGAGGAATGCCGTGGGACCTACCGGGCGCGGCTGGAGGGGCTCCCGGACTGAGGCGGCTGCGCCACGGACTCGTGCCATTGTCGGAAGACGAGGTTCGATCCTATCTTGAAGGGGTGAAGCGCTCACCTGCCCACCGCCTTGGCGCCCTCGGACTGGGCCTGCTCCTGCAGGTCTTCGTCTTCTCGGGCTTTTTGCATCCGTGCTGCCTCGGGGAAGCGCACGGGGCGGACACCGCATCTGCTGGTGCGGCGGTGGAGATGCAGGGCGGGCATGGATCGACCCAGGGGCACGGACCCGCTGCCCACGGAGAAGCTTCGGCAGGCGACCATGCCTCCGCCGACCACTCCTCGTCCGACCACTCCTGCGAGGGGTGCGAAGGCGACGCCTGCGGACTCTGCTGTCAGCGCCTCGGAGCGGCCCTCGTCGCCTCGACCATCCAGGCCGGGCATCTCCTCGACGGAGCCACTCGCTTCGCGGCGCCCCCCTCTCTGGTGCCCACCCATGGCACACCGGCGCCGGCCTTCCTCCTCCCTTTCGCCAACGGGCCTCCCCTCTCCCCCGTAGCGAACGGCTGACTCCTCGCTCCCGACCTCCCCGCTCCCATCCGGAGCCCGGGAATCGTGGAGTCGAGGTCCATTTCGTCCTTTCGGGAAGGCGTGCGCCTGTATCTCCCGGAGGACCTCCACGTCCGATTCCAGGAGAGGGATCCATGCACCGCTTCACTCATCTCACTCGTATTCTCACCGTCCTCGCCGTCGTCCCCCTGGCTGCCTGCGGGGACGACGATCCCACGGGACCCGAGGGACCGGTCTCCGTTGCTCTGCAGTTCGCGGCCGCCGTCGATGGCGCCGACTTCGTCTGTGGCCAGTCCTACGCCGGCGTCGGGACCAGCGCCACCGAGATCACCCCGGTGGACTTCCGCTTCTACGTCCATGGCGTGTCCCTCATCGAAGCCGACGGGACGGCCCGTACGGTGGAGTTGGACGACGACGGGATCTGGCAGCGCGACGGCGTGGCCCTCCTCGACTTCGAGAACGGCCAGGGGCCCTGCGTCAACGGCACGGCCGCCACCAACACCGTGGTTCGCGGCACCGTGCCCGCCGGTGACTACACGCAGGTCCGGTTCATCCTGGGCGTGCCCGAGGAGCTGAACCACGCCGACCAGACCACGGCCGCTGCGCCGCTGGATCTCACCGCCCTCTTCTGGTCCTGGAACGGTGGGTACAAGTTCGCCCGCATCGACCACACCTCGGCAGCCCAGCCCGAAGGCTGGTTCGTCCACCTGGGAAGCACCGGCTGCTCGCCCAGTGGAGACCCCACGGTGCCAGCCACCTCCTGTGCCAACCCTCATCGGCCCACCGTCACCCTCGACGGATTCGAATGGGAGACCGGGGAGATCGTGGCCGACTACGGTGCCCTCCTGGCCGACAGCGACCTGGACCAGAACTCGGCCGCCAAGGGATGCATGTCCTTCCCCGGAGACCCGGAGTGCGCGGTGGTCATGAACAACTTCGGGCTCTCCTACGAAGGAAGCGCCAGCGCGGGCCAGAGCTTCTTCCGCGTCCGTTAGGCGGAGGCGAACGTGAACGCAGCACGACCGCGTGCCCCCAGGGGACGTGCGGGGTTGGTGGCGTGGGCCGCTGTCCTCGCCGTCCCCTTCTCGGGGTGCGGTGGCGACGAAGTGCTGGGTCCCGGCATCTCCGTCTCGGAGGAACTGCCCGGAGGCTTCGCGTGGATCCTCCCCGAAGGCTTCCCGGCTCCGCGTGTGCCGGATGGAGAGGTGATGAGTGCCGAGAAGGTGGAGCTGGGTCGGCACCTCTTCTACGATCGTCGCCTCTCCGGGAACGAGACGCAGAGCTGTGCCTCCTGTCATCAACAGGACCGGGCCTTCACGGACGGACGACCGGTGGGGGTCGGCTCCACGGGAATGCACCACCCCCGGAACAGCATGAGCCTGGCGAATGTCGGCTACCAGCCCGTCCTCAACTGGGCGAACCCCAACGAGACGAGGCTGGCCCACCAGGCGCTCACGCCCCTTTTCGGAGAGGACCCCGTGGAGTTGGGGATGTCCGCACGGGAGCTCGAGCTTCTGGAGCGGCTTCGCGGGGAGCCCCGATACCAGGAGCTCTTCCCGGCGGCCTTCCCGGACCGGAGCGATCCCTTCTCGGTGGAGACGGTGACCCGGGCGCTGGCCGCCTTCCAGCGCACCTTCGTCTCCGGCGAGACCCCGGTGGATCGCTACCGCCGGGGTGACCGATCGGCCCTTTCCGAGGCGGCCCGGCTCGGTCAGAGCCTCTTCTTCTCCGAGCGGCTGGAGTGCTTCCACTGCCACGGGGGACTGGGCTTCACCGGCACCTTCGACTTCGCAGGGAAGAGCGCACCCGAGGTCGAGTTCCACAACAACGGGCTCTACAACATCGACGGGGAGGGGGGCTACCCACCGCAGAACACAGGCCTCCACGAGTTCACCCAGCGACCGGAAGACATGGGTCGCTTCAAGGCGCCCAGCCTTCGCAACATCGCCCTGACCGCTCCCTACATGCACGACGGGAGCATCGCGACCCTGGACGAGGTCCTGGACCACTACGCCGCAGGGGGACGCACCCTGTCCTCCGGTCCCTTCTCCGGGGACGGAAGCGCCAATCCGCACAAGAGTGGCTTCGTGAAGGGATTCACCCTCACGGCCACCGAGCGTGCGGCGGTCCTGGAGTTCCTGCGGAGCCTCACCGACTCAGCCTTCGTCACCGATCCTCGCTTCGCGAATCCCTGGCCCACGGCTTCGGCCGGAGGTGGACGATGACCCGCTCGCTCCCATCCGTTCTGATGACCCTCCTCCTCGCCGCAACGCCCCTGGTCGCATGGGCCCAGGAGCCACGGGACACCCTCGAGCCCGACTCCACGGCGTTCCTCCTCGACCCCATCGAGGTCGCGGTGGAGCGGGAACGCTCGGCGCCCCCACCGGTGGGCGCCCTGACCGTGGATCCGGCACGCCTGCGCGCTGCCCAGTCCGCCGATGCCTACCAACTGGTCCGGGACGTGGCCGGGGTGGAGGTCCACGATCAGGGGCAGGGACCGGGCTACGCCTCCAACGTGGTCATGCGGGGCTTCGCCTCCGACCATTCCTCCGACGTACTCCTGGTCATCGACGGCGTCCCGGTGAACCTCCCGGCGCACGGTCACGTCGAGGGCTACGCCGATTGGAACGTCCTCATGGCTCCCGCGGTGAGCTCGTTGCGGGTGCTCCACGGCAACGCCAGCCCGCTCTACGGGGACTTCGCGCTGGCAGGGGCAGTAGAGGTCTTCACCCGGGCCGATGCCGAAGGCTCCACCGCCGCCGTGGGGGGCACCAGCTTCGGCGACGTCCGCGGGAGCCTCACGACCGGACGCCGCGGAGAAGCGGGCGGATTCTTCGTGGCCGGAGAGGGGCGACGGGACGAAGGGTGGCGGAGCGGCTCCGACTACTGGCTGGCCAACGGGCTCCTGCGGGGCTGGCGGTCGGTGGGGGGCGGACGGCTGGAAGGAGGGGTGAGCCTCTACGGCACCGAGTGGAGCTCCCCCGGATTCGTTTCCGTACCGGGCTTCAACGAGGAGCGGTTCCAGGACCCGACCGACGACAGCGACGGGGGACGGTCGCGCCGTGCGGTCGTACACGGTCGCTTCGCGCGAGCGCTTTCCGGCGGCCGTTCCCTCCAGGCGGTGGCCTGGGCCATGGCGTCGGACTACGCCCTCTTCCTCCACGTCCCCGGGCACGCCCACGGGTCGGGCGGAGAGACCCTCCAGCAGTCCGGCGAGTGGGATGAGCGCACGGGAGTGGGGGGACAGGTCGAGGCCGGTTGGACCACGGGAAGCGGTGACCTGGTCCTGGGCGCATCCGGTCGAGCGGACGACGTCCGGTACGAGCACGCCCTGACCCTCTCGCAGGACGTGGTGGACCCGGAGATCCGACTCGACGCCCGTCACGCCTCCGCGGCCCTCTTCGGGCGGTGGCGGCTCTCGGTGGGGGAGCGCCTGGGGGTGGATCTCGGGGCCCGCCTGGACTGGCTTCGTCACCGGAGCCGGTCGGAGCTGGTCGAGACGCCCTTCTGGGAGTCGGCCACCAATGTGGTGGCAAGCCCGAAGCTCGGCCTGAAGTACCGTCTGGACGGGCCGTGGCACCTGACCGGCACGAGTGCCCGGGGATTCCGGAGCGCCGTGGGCATCATCGGAGATCCTTCCAGGAAGCCCTACCTGGCGTGGTCCCACGAACTGGGGCTCGCGCGGGAGGGGGAGGACTGGCAGGCGGAGGTGGCCGTCTTCCGCGTCGATGTGGACCACGAGCGCGTCTTCGACCCCATCACCCAGCAGAGCACCGGAGCGGGCGAGAGTACGCGGCAGGGCATCGACGGTCACCTGGCTCTTCGCCTCCCCGCGGAGGCCCGGCTGGAGGTGGGGGGTACCTGGAATCACGCGCGACTGAGCGCACCCTACGTGAACGCCCACGACGATCATCCGCACGACGTGTTCGACGGGCCCATCGCGACGTCGGATACCACGGAGCTATCCGTCGATGCGACGCGGGTTCCCGGGCTGGCCGACTACCGAGCCCATGTCCGTCTTGCGGCACCGCTTGGCCGGGACTTCGAGGCCCGCGTGGGCTGGCGCCTGGTGGGACCCCACACACCCATCGGCGAGCCCACCGTCCGTACGCAGGCCTACTCGGTGTTGGACCTGGGCACCTCAGTGCAGTTGGGCGAAGGCCGGACGCTGGACGCCGAGCTCTCCAACACCCTCGGCGTCCGGTACGTCGAGCTCCGTTCGGCCGGGTACGTGACGCCCGGCGCCCCCCGCAGCCTCCGCGTGCAGCTTCGTCTGGAGCGACTGCCCTTCTGACCTCGCTCCTTCCTTCCCGAGAGGACTGCCCCATGTCGATTCGACGCTCCATCTTCGCCCTCGCACTCCTGCCTCTCGCCGGGATCGTCCTGGGGGGCCTCACGCCCGCCACCGACTCCGCGATGCACTTCCGACTGGATCGGTCGGCGCCTGCGGCCGACAGCGTCGTCCCACCCCCGGCGGAGGTTCGACTCTGGTTCTCCCAGGGAGCCCAGGAAGACGCCACCACCATCCGGGTTCTCGACGCGGGTGGCGACCCTCTGGAGACCGGAGCGTTGAGCTCCACGGAGGACCGGACCGAGCACGCCGTCGCTCTTCCCGGTACGTTGCCCGACGGTCCGTACACGGTGGCCTGGCGGAGCATGGCCGCCGATGGACACGTGGTGCGCGGAGACTTCGTGTTCACGGTGCGGTCCCAGGAGTAGCGCGGGCGCCCTCCGGGCAGGGGTCTCCAGGAGTCGAGCCGCAGGGGTCTCGATGAGGGCGACCAGGGTCGAAGGCGGCCTCAGGCGTGGAACCTGCATCGACCGGGGTGGAGGCAGGCTGCGCCTGCACGACGATCCGAAGGGACGAAACGCGAATGAGTCGACATACGAAGCTGGGCCTCGGTGCCGCGCTCCTCGTCGCTCTGGCCGGAGCATGGCTCTGGCTGGGTGGGGGGTCGGGGGGAGCGAAAGCTTCACGACTCGAGGTCTCGGCTCCCCCGCCCCCCGAGGATTCGGTCTCCTTCGCCGAGCCCGAGGCCTCGGCGCTGGCGGTGCCCATCACCATCGATCTCCGCCCCCTGGTCGAGGAGCTCGAGCAGGTGGTACCCCGGAGCTGGGGAAGCCTGGACGAGCGTCTGGACGTCTCGGACGACGGAAGCCGACAGGTGGCTGTGGAGCTCGAGCGCGAGCCGCTCGAAGTGTCCCTGGACGGGACGATGGCCCGGGCCTCCACCACTATCTACTACCGGGTCCGCGGATGGTACGACCCACCGGTCCTTCCCGAGGTCAGCGCATCCTGCGGGACCGACGAAGACGAGCCGCGCCCCCGCTTGCACGTCGAGGTCCGGGCTCCCATCACCCTGACCCCCGAGTGGCATCTCCAGACCCGACTCCAGGTCGATACGATCCGGGCCGCCACGAATACCGACCGGGATCAGTGTGAGATCACGATCTTCGACATCGACATGACGGGGACGGTCGTAGGGAAGGCGACGGAGTTCCTGCAGGGGAGGACCGACGATCTGGACGAACGGATCGCCGAGGCCGACATCCGTTCGGAGTTCGTGGACTGGTGGCAGATCCTCCTGACCCCCATCGACCTCACCGAGGACACCTGGCTGGTCCTCGCGCCGGAGAGCCTTCGCCGAGGCGACATCCAGGGCGAGGGCGACGCCGTCACCGTCCCACTGGACCTCGTCGCCCGCCCCCGTGTGGTCCTCGGGTCGCGTCCGCCGGCCCTGGAACGGGCCCTCCCGCCGCTCGATTCCGGGCGGGTGGAGCCGGGACTTCGCATCCGGATCGAAGGTCGCGCCGAATACGCCGGGGCGGCGGAGCGCCTCACCGAGGAGCTCGCCGGCAGGGAGTGGACCGGGATGGGGCAGACGGTGCGCCTGACCGGGGTGGGTCTCCAACCGACCACGGAAGGCCGTCTGGCGGTGATGGCCGCCGTGGAGGGCGATGTCGAGGGGGAGCTCTACCTGGTGGGCACGCCGGAGTACGACGCCGGGACGGGCATGATCCGGGTCCCCGACCTGGCCTTCGCCGTGGAGACCTCCAACGCACTGGCCTCCGGCGCCGCCTGGCTCGCCGATTCGGGCATCGAGGAGTACCTGCGTGAGCAGGCGAGTGTTCAGGCCGATCCAGCCGTGGAGTGGGCCGCGGACAAGCTCCGTGAAGGCCTCAACCGAGAGCTGGACGACGGAGTGCGAATCGAGGGGTCGGTGGAGGACGTCCGCATCCTGGGCATCGCCGTCGGGCGGGACGCCTTCCTGATCCGGGCCGCTGCCGATGCCGATGCGTCGCTGATCATCGAGGAGGGAGCATGAACGAAGGTCGCCCTGGTGGACACCCCGTAGCGGTCCCCCTCCTCCTGGTGGGACTCGCTGCGGCGGCCTACCTGGGGTGGTTGCTCCGCGTCGAGATCATCGTCCTCTTCGCCTCGCTCCTCTTCGGGCTCTCGCTCTACCAGCTCGCACGGTGGCTCTCCGACAAGACCGGGATCTCGCACCAGGCGGCCGTAGGGAGCTGGTACGTGGGAGGGATCCTGTTCGGGGTCCTCGTCCTGATGTTCTCGGCAGAGCGGATCACCGACGACTACGGAGAGCTCAGCGAACGCATCCCGGCGGCGCTCGAGAAGATCCAGACCAGCGTCGAGGGGACACCCGTCCTGGGAACCCTCGGGAGCCAGGTCGGCGATCTCCGCAGCGCCATCATGGAGGACGGGCAGGAGCGCTCCTCGGAGACCGAGGCCGAACAGCAGGAGGCGGTGGACGGTCAGATGCGCTTCGTCAGCATCAGCCTGAGCGTCGTGGCCTACTTTTTCGTGTGGGCCGCGCTCTCGTTCTACATCGCCAGCCAGGGGCAGCAATATCTGAAGGGGGCGCTGGCGCTGATCCCTCCCGATCGGCGGGAGGTAGGAGAGGAGCTCTTCCGATGCCTCGCGTCGGCGCTCCCCTGGTGGCTGGCCGGACGGTTCGCGTCGATGGCCGCCGTCACCCTTCTCACCGCACCGGGTCTGATGCTCCTGGGGATCCCGCTCCCCTTCACCCTGGCGCTCATCGCCGGGTGGTTCTCCTTCGTCCCGATGCTCGGACCCGTCGCCTCCACCATCCCCGCCATCCTCGTTACCCTGGATGCCGCGCCCCAGAAGCTCTTCTGGGTGCTGGTACTCTACGGGGGCATCCAGTTCCTGGAGAGCTACCTGATCACCCCACAGATCCAGAAGCGGGTCGCCTCGGTGCCACCCCTCCTCCTGATCTCGGCACAAGTCGTCATGGGGGTGCTGGTGGGGATTCCCGGCGTCATGTTCTCGACGCCCATCGTGCTGACCCTCATGGTGGCCCTCCAGATCGTCTACATCCGGCACACCCTGGAAGAACAGGCTGCGCCCCCCAAGGACCCGGTCTGCGCCGACGAGGAGGCCGCGGCGTAGTCGACCCCGCCCAGGCTGGAGGGGGCGGGCGCCAGGGGCCGGCTCAGCCCCGGCGCAACGCCCCGGACTCCGCGGAGAGCTCCAGGCGTGCGGGGACGCCGAAGATGGTCTCGAACATCCCGGACTTCTTGTCGAAGGCCCAGCGTTCCAGGCGAAGGTCCCCGCGTCCCCGGG
>CAKZOQ010000586.1 GCA_937136445.1 uncultured Gemmatimonadota bacterium | reverse complement strand
GCGGTCCTCAGTCGTTGCTTCGGGGATCGGGGTCGGGGTCGGCGTCGTCCGATCGGGGGAGGCCCGGGCCGGCCCCGGCCACCTCCGAGCGGAGTTCGTCCAGGGGGAGCGTCCGACGCTCGCCCTCGCCGTCCTTCAGCGTCACGGTCTCCTGCCAGATGTCCACCGAGAGCACCCGCTCCTTGCCGCGAGCGGTCCGGAGGTACTTTCCCTCCCGGGGGAAACGGCGGCGGGACTCCACGTACGTCTTGTGCTCGTACATGAGGCAGCACATGAGGCGACCGCAGCACCCGGAGATCTGGGCGGGGTTCAGTGAGAGGCGCTGATCCTTGGCCAACTGGAGGCTCACCGGCTTGAGCTCGGGGAGCCAGGTGGAGCAGCACAGCTCGCGGCCGCAGCGTCCCACCCCGCCCAGGAGCGCCGCCTCGTCCCGGACGCCGATCTGCTTCAGCTCGATGCGGGTGCGGAAGGTGCTGGCCAGGTCCCGGACCAGCTCCCGGAAGTCCACCCGGCGGTCGGCGGTGAAGTAGATGAGGAGCTTGTTGCGGTCGAACTGCCACTCCGCCTCGGTGACCTTCATCTTGAGGTCGTGCTTCTGCACCAGGCGCCGGGTCTCGGTACGGACGCGCTCCTCGTCGTTTCGCTGGGCCTGGCGGCGGTCCACCTCGTCGGGACGGGCCACCCGCAGGACCTGTTTCTCCGGGGTGGGCGTGGCGCACCCGCCGGAGGAGGAGCACTTCCGCTCGGCGATGGCGCCCACGGCAGACACCTCGCCCAGATCCTCGCCCCGGTCCGCCTCCACCATCACCTCCTGGCCGGGACGGAGATCCAGGCCGCCGGGGTAGGTGAAGTACTCCTTCCGGGAGCCCTTGAAGCGAACCTCGGCGAAGCCGCGGCTCATCTAGACCTCCCGCCAGGACCCCAGAGCGTCGAACTTCGCCCAGCGGTTCGAGCGGAGGGTCTCCACATCCAGCTCCGCCAGCTCGTCGAGGTTGCGCCCCAGCGCTTCCTGGAGGTTGTGGGCCGTGGTGTCCCAGTCGGTGTGGGCCCCGCCGGCGGGCTCCGGGACGATCTCGTCGCAGACACCCAGGGCCGCCAGGTTCGCCGAGGTGAGCTTGAGGGCCTCGGCGGCCTTGTCCTTGTGCTCGGCGGAGCGCCAGAGGATCGCGGCGCATCCTTCGGGGGAGATCACCGAGTAGATGGCGTGCTCGAGCATGATGATGCGGTCGGTGAGCCCGATGCCCAGCGCACCGCCGGACATGCCCTCGCCCAGGACCACAGAGACCAGAGGCACCCGGAGGCGCGCCATCTCCCGGAGGTTCATGGCGATGGCCTCACCCTGCCCCCGCTCTTCGGCGCCGAGGCCAGGATAGGCGCCCGGGGTGTCGATGAGGGTGACCACCGGGCGCCCGAACTTCTCGGCCTGGCGCATGAGGCGGAGGGCCTTCCGGTACCCCTCGGGATGGGGCATGCCGAAGTTGCGCTGGAGGTTCTCCTTCATGTCCCGACCCTTCTGCTGGCCGATGAGCATGACGGAACGGCCGTCGAGCCGAGCCCAGCCCCCCACCACCGCTTCGTCGTTGCGATACTGGCGGTCGCCGTGGAGCTCCACCCAGTCGGTGAAGACCCGCTGGATGTAGTCCAGCGTGTAGGGGCGACGGGGATGCCGGGCCACCTGCACCTGCTCCATGGGGCGGAGGTTCTGGTACGTCCGCTCCTTCAGGTCTTCCAGCTTCTGGTGCAGGACGGTGATCTCGTCGGACACGTCGATCCCCTTGCGATCCGCCAGGTCCAGGAGCTTGTCGATCTGCCCCTGGATCTCGACGATGTCGCGTTCGAACTCGAGGTGATTTGTGGCCACGAAGACTCCGTATGGGAGGGGCCCCTAAGCTCGCCGCCGCCGGAGGGGGTTGGCAACCGGCGGAGCCGTCAGCGTCGGACGAGCTCGCCCATGAGGAGCCGGCCGCCCGGGTCGATCTCCAGCCGGTCCGGGGCGGTCGTGCCTGGGAGGTCGAGCTCGAGGACGCTCTCCTCCCCGGAGAGCCAGAGGGTGCCGCGGAAGGCCACCCCGTCCTGGTGGGCCACGACCTCCAGCGGCGCCTGGAACCGGGGCCAGGCAGCCTTCTGCACCTGCCGGACCTCCACCCGGAGCGCCCCGCCGTCCCCGTCGGGGGTCCAGCGGTCCGAGACCTCCAGGACCGGGAACCCGGGCTCGAAGATCCACTGCTGGAAGAAGGTCTCCAGGTCGTCCCCGGAGACGTCCTCGAAGGCGGCGCGGAGGTCGGCGGTGAGGGCCGTGCCGTGGCGGTGCCGGCGGACGTACTCCCGGATGCCCTCGAAGAAGTCCTCGTCTCCCAGCCGATGGCGAAGCATGTGCAGCACCCATCCGCCCTTCTGGTAGCTGTTGGTGTTCAGGAGGTCGTAGAGGCTGGCGTAGCGGTCCACCACCGGCCGGTCGGAAACGGGGGAGCCCACGATCTGCACGCGGTCCTCCTCCATCATGCGGTGGAAGGCATCGTCCTCACCCACCATCTCGTAGAAGAGGGCGGCGAAGTAGGTGGCGAAGCCTTCGCTGAGCCAGAGGTGGGTCCAGGAGGTCTCGGTGACGGCGTCGCCGAACCACTGGTGGGCGATCTCGTGGGCGACGGTGGCCTCGGAGAGGGTGCCGTCGGCCAGTCCCTGGCCGGTGTAGAAGATGGCCGAGGAGTTCTCCATCCCACCGAACCGGGTGGAGGACTGGACGTTGGCGAGCTTCTCGTACGGGAAGGGGCCGATGAGGTCGGTGTAGCGCTGCACCATCTCCGGAGCCCGTCGGAAGATGCGGGCGGCGTTGGCCGTGTCCTGGGGAAAGGACCACCAGGACACCTCCAAACACCCGTCCTGCTCGGCGGTGGCGGGGGCCTGTCCGCAGGCCACCCGTCCCTGGACCCGCACCTCCATCTCGGCGGCTCCCAGGACCATGGTGTAGGTGGGGATGGGGACGGTGACCTCCCAGGTCCAGGTGCGGCGTCGTCCGGTCTCCGGGCCCAGCGCCTGGGCGGGCGTCTCGGTGGGTGGGCGGACGAGATGGCCGTTGGCCACCACCGACCAGGCAGCGGGGGCGTGGATGCGGTAGCGGACGGTGGCCTTGTCCGAGGGGTGGTCCACCGACGGGAACCAGAAGCGGGCTCGGTTGGGCCAGTTGTCGGCGAAGGCCGCCGGCGCACCGTGGACGTTCACCCCCAGGTTCAGGGCGTCGTCCGGGGTCCCGGAGTAGGCGATCCGCACCTGGATGGTGTCCGACGTGGCGGAGCCGAGCGGCACCCGGAGGACTCCGTTCTCGAAGACCGCACCCCCCACCGTCGTCCCGTCCAGCTCGACGGCGTCCACGGCGAGTCCGGCGAGGTCCAGCGGGAGCTCCTCCGCACCGTCCTCCAGGGCCACCTGGAGGGTCGCGACGCCCTGGAAGGTGTCGACACCCTCGCCCACGCCGAGCTCCAGGTCGTAGTGGAGGACGTCGACGCCCGGGGCGTAGTCCAGCGGGCTGTCCGGGGCCACCGCCGCTTGGATGGGCGGGGGCTCGGGGAAGCTCTGCGTCGCGGCCTGGGAGGGCAGGAGACCCAGAGCCGTCCCGACGAGCGGGCAGGCCAGGGCGAGGAGGCGGAGGGCAGATGTGGGCACGGCGCGGCTCAGGGCGTCAGGAGGGGGAATCGTCGCGAAGGGTCTCGAAGGCCTCGACCTCACCGAACGTCCGGAAGCGGCCCCAATACCGGGCGTAGGCCTGGGCGAGCCGGGGCATGAGGTCCAGGCGGCCGGCTCCCGCGGCCTGGTACGCCGTCAGCGCCTCCATCTTGAGGACCAGCAGCTCCTTCACGTCCTCGAAGCGGTCCGGCTGGAAGGCCACCCCGGTCGTGGCCGTCTGGTAGCCCATCACGCGCGGCACGTCCATCGTGGCCGCCTTGGCCAGGCGGAAGGCCTCCTGGCGGGCGGGGTGGGAGTCGTCCATGGCGGGGAGGAAGACCGTGCCGGGCTCGAACTGACGGAGGGCCAACTGGACCAGACCGGTCCGTCCTTCGGTGGTGGCCATGGCCGCCTCCTCCACCAGGACGTCCACCCCGAGGATGGAGGCGGCGGAGCGAGCCCCTCGGCCAGCGGCGGCGACCTCGTCGGCCTCCGCCACCAGGGGGAGGATGAGGACCGGGCGGCCCTGGGACGCCGCCTGAGCCAGCGTCCCGCCGCAGCCCATCTCGACGTCGCCGGGAAGGCCGCCGACGGCCAGGATGGCGTCGCTCCCGGAGCCGGCCTCGGCGGCGGGGTTCGCGTCCCCCACCAGGACCTCCAGCCTCTCGAGGAATTCGTCCTTGTCCAGCGGCTTGATGAGGACGTCGTCGGCGCCCGCCCGCAGGGCGTCCTCCCGGTAGCTGGGCTCGGTGTAGCCGGTGGTCGCGAGGATGCCGCGGTCGGAGAAGCGGTCCCGAAAGGCCCCGATGACGTCGAAGCCGTCGGCCCCGGGGAGGTTGAGGTCGCTGACCAGCAGGTCCCAGTCCTCGTCACCGATGCGGCGCACGGCCTGGTCGCCGTCCTGCACGTGCACCACCTCGTAGTTCCCGGCGGACTGCAGGAAGGACCGGACGAGGAGCGCCTGGTCGAAGGCGTCCTCCGCGTAGAGCACGCGCAGGGTGGGACGGTCGGAGGAACGCACGGGTCGGGGAAGAGGGAGGTCCGAGGAGAGGAGCCCGAAGAGAGAAGGCCGGAGGGGACCGCCTAAGATACCGGGGCTTCGGAGCGAGGACAGGTGCCCCGCCCGCTGATGCCTATTCGGCGACGGGGCGTGCCGCCGGTCCCGGGTCTCCCGCGAGGGCCGCGGCGGGGTCTCCCTCGGGCTCGGGAATGAAGTACCAGACGATGATCCCCATCGCGAGAACGGAGACGGCCCCCACCATCGCGTTGGATCCGTACCCCACCCCGGCGTAGAGGGGACCGGCCAGCGCCCCACCCACCGCGAAGCCCACCTGGCCCAGGGCGACGGTGAGACTCATGAGGGCCCCCCTCCGCTCGTCGTTCACCAGGGCGGTGAGGAGCGCGCTGAAGGGGGAGACCCGCATGGCCACCAGCACCATGGTGAGGAAGAACATGGGGTAGGCGATCCAGAGGTTCGTCACCAGGACCGGGGTGAGGGCCATCACCGCCGACAGCCCCACGCAGGCCAGGAGGATGATGGACTTGCGACCGATACGGTCCGAGAGCTTCCCGGCCTGGGGCCCGGTGGCGACGTTGGCGATCCCGCCCACCAGGAACATGAGGGCGATCTGGTCGCCGGTGGCGCCCATGCTCCGTTCGAGCCAGGTGGGGAGGTAGACCACGAAGA
>CAKZOQ010000585.1 GCA_937136445.1 uncultured Gemmatimonadota bacterium | reverse complement strand
GGGGTGGGTGCGGATCTTCCAGACGCCCACCGTGAGGATGGGCACCACGAAGACTGCGATCATCACCAGCGTCAACGTGCCGTACCCTGCCGCGATGAGGTCGATGAGGCCGAAGCGCGACAGCAGCGTCCCCAGGAGCAGGAAACCCAACGCCACCGTCGGCCGAACCCACCGGGGCAGCTCGGCGTGCCGGTCGGTCATGAGGCCGGCCATCCGCTCGTTCACGGCGTGGATCAGCCCGGCGCCGGTCTCCACCAGCGTGCCGAAGAGCACCACCTGGAAGGCCACCTGGAAGGCACGGCTGCCCAGCACCTCCAGGATGTGGTTGGCCGGCACCGGACGGTCCAGGATGACGGGGTACTGGCCCACCATGGACAGGTAGAAGAGGAGCCCCGGGAGAATGGCCAGCGGTCCCGCCAGCGCGCCGGCCACGAGGCTGTCCGAGCGGGACCGATGGGTGCGCACCGTGATGAGGACCGCCGGGATCACGGCGAGGTTGTACCCGGCGTAGCGGAGCCCCGCCCAGGCCCACCCCGTGCCCGCCGGCTCCGACGGCAGCATCCGGCCGATCTCCGACCCGAAGGCCTGGAAGCACCAGACGAAGAAGACCACGTAGAGGCCGTAGAGGAGGAACGACCAGCCGGCCAGAAAGCGCTCCACCACCTCGGAGCCTCCGAACACCAGGCCACCCACCGCCGCCATCACCACCACGACCCCCACCCAGTAGGGGAGCCCGAAGGTCTCCAGGAGGATCGTCCCCGAAGCTGCCGCGATGACGGCCAGGACGATCATGAGGAGCACCACGTACCCGAGCTCGAAGAGGATCCAGGCCCGGCCCAGGAGCCTCTGGAAGAAGTGCCGGTAGTCGAAGGCCTGGTGGATCCGGGCGAACTCGAAGCTCGCCATGCAGACGGCGCTGAAG
Organism: uncultured Gemmatimonadota bacterium; assembly: GCA_937136445.1. Classification (GTDB taxonomy): domain Bacteria; phylum Gemmatimonadota; class Gemmatimonadetes; order Longimicrobiales; family Gaopeijiaceae; genus JAJCZZ01. The sequence goes on along the minus strand of CAKZOQ010000585.1, from coordinate 11,130 downwards.
ACGAGGGTGGTCACGCCGATGGCCAGGAGCCCGCCCATGGGTCCCTGGCTGAGGAAGAACTCCACCAGCTCCCGGCCGGTGCCGTACCCTCCGGCGACCACCACGGACTGGAAGACGAATCCCGGCAGAAACCAGCGGCGAAAACGCGAGGCGACGCCGGTAGCGGCGGAGGCGGAGGCGGTGGGGGAGGCCATGGCGGGCGAAGCTAGGGGCCCGGTAGGTTGGGCGCCATGAACCGACCCGGCCCCCACCCCCGTCTTCCGAGCCCTCTCCTCTCCGTGCTTCTGGTCCTGGTGGCCGTCCTGGCTCCACCGGGTCCGCTCCCTGCCCAGATCGCCTCCGAGGGCCCCTGGGACCTGATCATCCGGAACGGTCGGGTTCTGGACGGCGCGGGGAACCCGTGGATCGCCGCCGACGTGGCCATCCGGGACGGACGGGTAGCCCGGGTGGGGGTGGTGTCGGGCCCAGCGCGGCAGGAGATCGACGCCGCAGGCATGTATGTGTCCCCGGGCTTCATCGACATGATGGACCAGTCAGGAAGCGTCCTGCCCCGGAACGGTCGGGCCGAGAACAAGCTGCGCATGGGGGTGACCACCGCCATCGGTGGCGAGGGAGGGACGCCGGTGCCGGTGGACTCCATCGCCGACTACTTTCACCGACTGGAGGACCAGGGGATCTCGCTGAACTTCGGGACCTACTTCAGCCAGACGCAGACCCGCCGGGCCGTCCTGGGGAACGCCGACCGGGCGCCGACCTCCGAGGAGCTGGAGCGCATGAGGGCCGTCATGGGCCAGGCCATGCGCCAGGGCGTGCTGGGCATGACCACCGCGCTCATCTACCCACCCTCCTCCTTCGCCACCACGGATGAACTGGTGGCGGTGGGGGAGGTGGCCGCGAGCTTCGGCGGCATCTACGCCTCCCACATCCGTGGCGAAGGTCGGGAGCTGGTGGAGGCGGTGGAGGAGGCCATCGAGGTGGGGGAGCGGACCGGGATGCCGGTGGAGATCTTCCACCTGAAGGCGGCCTACGAGCCGGGGTGGGGAACCCTGATCCGGGAGGCTGCGGCCCGCATCGAGGCCGCCCGGGCACGGGGCGTGGACGTGGCGGCGGACCAGTACCCCTACACCGCCGGCGGCACGGGGCTGGAGGCCACGGTTCCGTCGTGGGTCTTCGATGGGGGGATGGATTCGGTACGCGCTCGCATCGCCCGACCGGAGGTCCGCGAACGTCTCAAGGAGGAACTCGAGACGGGCTACCCGGGGTGGTGGAACATCGTCGAGGCCTCCGGGGGCTGGGACGGGATCGTCCTGGTGAACGCCCGGAACGCGGACAACGAGCGGTTCGAGGGGATGAACCTGGAGGAGATCGCCCAGGCTACCGGCAAGGAGCCTGCCGATGCCGCCTGGGACCTGGTCGGCGAGGGCGAGGGCCGGGTCATGGCCATCTACCACATGATGAGCGAGGAGGACGTGCAGTGGGCCATGCAGCAGCCCTGGGTCAGCATCGGGAGCGACGCCGGGGCGGCGCTGGAGGCGGGAGCCGAGGACGTGCTCGGGCTGCCCCACCCCCGGAGCTACGGGACCTTCCCCCGCATCCTCGCCCGGTACGTGCGCGACCTGGGCATCCTCAGCCTCCCGGAAGCCGTGCGTAAGATGACCTCCTGGCCGGCCACACGGATGCGACTCCAGGATCGAGGACTCTTGCGGGAAGGAGCCTGGGCCGACGTGGTGGTCTTCGACCTGGAGGCCCTGGAAGACCGGGCCACCTGGGACGAGCCGGTCCTCTTTCCCAAGGGCATCGAGTGGGTCCTGGTGAATGGCGAGGTAGTGGTGGAGGGGGGCGTCCACACGGGCGCCCGACCGGGCCACGTTCTCTATGGGCCGGGCCGGGGAGGGCGCTGACATGCAGACGACCCTCGCCGACAACCCCTGGCTCAGCCTGGTGGGCGCCGCGACCCTCCTCGCCGCGGTGGCATGGATCGCCAACGCCCTCACGAAACGGATCTTCCTGGTGCTGGTGCGTCGCGTGGCCAAGCGCACCCGGTCGGTGTGGGACGACCGGCTGGTGGAGCGGAAGGTCTTCGACCGGGTGGCGAACCTGGCGCCGGCCCTGGTGGTCTTCTACGGGATCGCGCTGGCGCTGGGCGTCACCCCGCCGGAGGTGGCCGGGGGTACCGATCCGGCCTTCCTGGGCCTGACCTTCGTCGTGGTCCGCCGGGTGGCGCTGGCCTTCATGGTCCTCACTGGTGCGCTCGCCGTCGGCGCCTTCCTGGCGGCGGTGGACGACATCTATCGCCAGACCTACGAAGAGGCCAACGAACGGCCCATCAAGGGCTACCTCCAGGTCCTGGCGATCTTCGTCTACATCGCCGCCGGCATCGTCATTCTGGCCATCCTCGCCGACCGGTCACCGGTGGTCTTCCTTTCGGGGCTGGGCGCCCTCACCGCCGTCCTGCTCCTGGTCTTCAAGGACACCATCCTCTCCCTGGTGGCCAGCGTGCAGATCATGAGCAACGACATGATCCGCATCGGCGACTGGGTCGAGATGCCCCAGGCCCATGCCGACGGCGACGTCATCGACATCGCCCTGCACACGGTGAAGATCCAGAACTGGGACAAGACCATCACCACCGTCCCCACCCATCGATTCATCTCCGACTCTTTTCGGAACTGGCGTGGGATGTCCGAGGCCGGGGGACGGCGCATCAAGCGCGCCCTCCATCTGGACGTGAACTCGGTGCGCTTCCTCACGGAGGAGGAGCTGGAGCGGCTGTCGCGCTACGAACTGCTGCGGGAATACATGACCCGGAAGCAGGAAGAGCTGGCGGAGGCGAATCGTGCTCGTGCCGCCCGCGCCGGCGAGGGCGAAGCGATCGTGCCCGAACGTCGTCGGTTGACCAACCTCGGGACCTTCCGGGCCTATGCCCAGGCGTACCTGCGGGACCACCCGAGCGTCCACCAGGGGATGACGGTGCTGGCCCGGCAGCTCGCACCCGGGCCGGAGGGTGTCCCCCTCGAGCTCTACTGCTTCACCGCCGACACGGCGTGGGCCGAGTACGAGCGCATCCAGGGCGACCTCTTCGACCACCTCATGGCCATCCTCCCGGAGTTCGGGCTGCGGGCCTACCAGAAGCCGGCAGGGACCGACGTCGCGGTCGCGCGGGCCGACGGGGCCAGCCCGGGGCTCACCGTGCCCTTGGACTGATCGGTCCTACACTTCCTGGACGCCTCGGGGCGTCACCGCCCGCTCCACGCCGGCCAGCCCGGCGTCCACCAGGAGCGCCAACGCCGCCGCCGGGAGCGCGCCGGAGAGCACCTGGGTCGTGTTGGAGAGGGCCAGCCCCGCCACGATGGGGTCGCCGAGACCGCCGGCGCCGATGAAGGCGGCGAGGGTGGCCGTCCCCACGTTGATGACGGCGGCGGTGCGGATCCCCGCCATGATGACGGGAGCTGCCAGCGGGAGGCGGACCTGCCCCAGGAGCTGGAGCTCGGTCATGCCCAGGGCACGGGCTGCCGCCACCGCTTCGGGGTCGGCGTCGCGCACCCCGGTGTAGGTGTTCCGGACGATGGGGAAGAGGGAGTAGAGCAGCAGCGCCACCACGGCCGGCACCACCCCGATGCCCAGAAGCGGGATCATGAAAGCCAGGAGGGCGATGGACGGGATGGTCTGGAGGAGCCCGACGCCCCGGATGACGCCCTCGGCCACCTGCCGCCGTCGTTCCAGGAGGAGCCCCAGCGGGACCGCCAGGAGGATCCCCAACCCCAGCGACCAGCCCACCAGCACAAGGTGGCGCAGCGTCATGGAGCCCAGCTCGGACCGCCGGGTCCACAGGTAGGCCGGGAGCCCCTCGGCGCCCCCGCCCGGCGCCAATCCGTCGCCGCCGGATCCCTCTCCGGATGAGGCTCCCCCGGCGCCGTCCGGATCGGTCCCTTCCACCAGCCCCAGCTCCCGGAGCGCGTCCCCGGCCACCACGCTCACCTCCGCCCCCTCCACCTCCACCCGGGCGTTGAGTCCCCGGACGAAGGCTTCGTCCAGGAGCCCCGCCATCTCGCTCAGCGCCGCTACGGCCTCCGGGTGGGTTCGCACCAGCTCGCCGGTGGCCAGGGGTGCGGCGTCGTAGGGTGGAAAGAAGCCGCGATCGTCCTCCAGCACGCGGAGGTCGTAGCGGGCGATGCGCCCGTCGGTCGCGTAGCCGTCGATGACGTCCACATCGCCGGCGACCAGCGCCTCGTACTTCACCGCCTGCAGGAGGGACCGTACCTCCCCGGGGTCGATCCCGTAGGCGCTCCGGAGACCGGGAAGTCCGTCGGCCCGTCCGATGAAGTCCGGGGTGAACCCGGCGGTAAGCTCGGCGGCCACCTCGGCCAGGCCGCTGAGTGTGGTGAGTGCCAGGGAGTCGGCCATGGCCGGGCGCACGGCGATGGCGTAGGTGTTCTCGAAGCCGAGGGGCGGGAGCCAGCGCAGGTCGTATCGGGCACGGAAGGCCGCCGAGACCTGCCGGTAGGCGGCGCCGGCGTCGGCGGGAGGGTCGGTGCCGAGGATGGCCAACAGGCCCGTGCCCGTGTACTCGGGGTAGACGTCGATGGCTCCGGTGCGCAGCGCCTGGAAGACGATCTCGGTGGCCCCCAGCCCCAGGCGACGCTCCACCGTCACCCCCCGCGCCTCCAGGAGCTGCGCGAACATCTCCGCCAGGAGGTAGGACTCCCCGAAGTTCTTGGATCCGATCCGCACCGCGTCTCGATCCGCCCCCTGGGCCTGCAGTCCGGAGGGTCCCAAGAAAGAGATCGCCAGGACCGCCATCGTGAGGAGGGTGGGCTGAAGGACGGCCTGCCTCATGCCACCCCGGCCTTCCGGAGGAGCCGGTAGGTGTAGCTCTCCAGCTCGCAGCTCCGGAGCTCGTTCGGGGTGCCTGCCGCCTCCACCCGACCCGCCTGGAGGACCACGGTGCGGTGGGTCAGCCGGAAGGCCTCCTCCAGGTCGTGGGTCACCAGGAGGACGGTGACCCCGAGGGTCTCCGCCAGCTCGACGAAGCTCGACTGGAGCTCGTGTCGGGTGAGGGCGTCCAGCGCGCCGAAGGGCTCGTCCAGCAGGACCACCTCGGGCCGTGCCGCCAGCGCTCGAGCCAGGGCCACCCGCTGCCGCTGCCCGCCGGAGAGCTCCCGGGGCCATCGCTCCCCGAACTCCTCGGCGGGCAGGCCCACGAGATCCAGCGCCTCCAGCCCCCGATTCCGCGCGTCGTCCATCCCCCGGAGTCGAGGGACCAGGCAGGCGTTCCGGAGGACGGTCCAGTGGGGGAGGAGACCGCCTTCCTGCTGCACGTAGCCCACCGAGCGGCGCAGCTCCACGGCATCGCCCCGTACCACGGGTTGGCCGTCGAGGAGGACGGTGCCGGCGTCGGGGGTCACCATCCGGTTGAAGCAGCGGAGGAGGGTGGTCTTCCCCGATCCGCTCTCCCCCACCAGCGCCACCCGTTCCCCTCGGGCCACCTGGATCCCGGCCTCGAGAAGGGCGGTGGTCGCGCCGAATCGCTTGGTGACCCTCCGGGCCTCGAGGTGCGGAGATCCGGAGGATGTAGACTGGCGGGAGGGGGGCTCCACGTAGGAGTGTGTCTCAGTCATGTGGAACCGCCCTGCGGTGCACGGGTTGTGAAGCGCCGAACTCGCCCGCCGACCTCCACGCATCGCTCCGCCACGTCATGGATCTCCACATCGGGGACGCGCTGAGCCCCGGCCAGGTCGCGGACCTCCTGACGGAGGCGCGCAGCCGGACCCTGCTCCTGGTCGCGCCCCTCTCCGAAGAGGACCTCCGGCTGCCGCACAGTCCGCTCATGAGCCCCATCGTATGGGACCTGGGGCACATCGCGCACTTCGAGGAGGTCTGGCTCCTGGAGAGGTTGGAGTCGGACCCGGAGCTGGACGGGGAAGGGCTCCGGGGGATGTACGATCCCTTCCGCAACCCGCGGTCGGTCCGGAGCGACCTTCCTCTTCCCAGCCTTCCGGAGTGCCAGGAGTACCTGGGGGGCGTCCGGAGGGCCGTCCTGGAGGGATTGGACCGTCCGGCTTCGGTCCCTGGTTCGGAGCGTCTCCTGGCGGAGGGCTTCGTCTACCGCCTGGTGCTCCAGCACGAGTACCAGCACAACGAGACCATCCTCCAGACCCTCCAGCTCAAGGGGGGCGAGCCGTACCCGGCGCCTCGGGCGGTGGGGGAGCCTCCAGGCCCCGATCCCGACGCTCCGGAGCCAGGGACCATGATCCGGGTCCCTGGAGACCGGGTGATCCACGGCACCGACGACCGCTCCACCGCCTACGACAACGAGCGGCCCCGGCACGAGGTGGAGCTCTCCCCCTTCTGGCTCGACGCGCATCCGGTGACCAACGCGGAGTACCTGGAGTTCATGGCCGACGGTGGCTACCGGCGACGGGAGCTCTGGTCCGGGGCGGGGTGGGCGAGCCGCGGAGAGATGGAGCTGGAGCACCCGGCCTACTGGACGGAGACGGGGACGGGGTGGGAGGTCCGACGCATGGACCGGACGACGCCGGTGTCGCTGGACGAACCCGTCTGCCATGTGGGGTATTGGGAGGCTGAGGCCTACGCCCGATGGGCGGAGAAGCGACTTCCCACCGAGTTCGAATGGGAGGCTGCGGCCACGTGGGACTTCGACGAGGGCGCGAAGCAGCGCTACCCCTGGGGGGACGAAGCACCCACCCCTCGCCGGGCGAACCTGGACGCCCTCCTCTTCCATCCGGCTCCGGTGGGCGGCTATCCCCTGGGTGTCTCGCCCGTCGGGGCATGGGGGATGATCGGAGACGTCTGGGAGTGGACCTCCAGCACCTTCCACGGCTACCCGGGCTATGAGACCTTCCCGTACCCCGAGTACTCCGAGGTCTTCTTCGGCGATGAATACTACGTGCTTCGGGGCGGATCCTGGGCGACTCGGCCTGGCGCCATCCGCGGCACCTTCCGCAACTGGGACTACCCCGTGCGACGACAGATCTTCTCCGGGTTCCGGTGTGCCCGGGATGCGTGAGTCCGACCGGCAGGCGGCGGTGGCCGAGGCGTCGGAGGCGGAGCTCGACGAGGTCCTCGAGGGACTGAGCCGACCCCAGAAGGAGCTCTCCTCCCGCTACTTCTACGACCGGCGGGGATCGGAGCTCTTCGAGGAGATCACCGGCCTCGACGTCTACTACCTCACCCGGCGGGAGCGCGCCCTCCTGGAGTTGCAGGGCGCCGAGTGGGTCGCGACGCACCGTCCGTCGGCGCTGGTGGAGCTCGGCGCAGGGAGCGCCCGGAAGTCCCGGATCCTGCTGGACGCGATGATGAAGACCGGGGACGAGCCCCTCTACCTGCCGGTGGACGTGAGCGGCCCCTTCCTGGAGGACACCGCAGCCGAGCTGACGGAGGAGTACCCCGGCCTTCGAGTGGAGCCGGTGGTCGGGGATATCACCGAACCGCTGGAGCTCCCGCTCGAGCTGCCCCGGCCCGCCTGGTTCGCCCTACTGGGGAGCACCATCGGCAACTTTCCCCGGGACGAGGCGGCGGGGCTGGTGGCGGGTGTGGCCCGAAGCATGCGCCCCGGCGATCACTTCCTGCTGGGTGCCGACCAACGGCCGGGGGTCTTCAAGACCCGGGAACGACTGGAGGCGGCCTACAACGACGACGAGGGCCTGACCGCGGCGTTCAACCGGAACGCCCTCCGGGTGGTGAACGGGCGGCTCGGGGCCGACTTCGACCCGGAGTCCTTCGAGCACCGAGCCTTCTACAACGGGGACGAACACCGCATCGAGATGCACCTGGTTGCGAAGCGTGCCCTCCAGGTCCGTCTCGACGGCGAGGTGGTGGAGATCGACGAGGGGGAGAGCATCCGCACCGAGGTGAGCTGCAAGCACGACCAGCAGTCCATGGAGGACCTGTTTCAGGCAGCGGGCCTCGAGCTGGTGGACTGGACACGGGATCCGGAGGCCTTCTTCGCCCTCGCCCTGGGCGCCTTGCCTTCGTGAGTGGACCTGGGACGGGGGTCGGCCATCAGGCGCTGCTGACCGAAGTCCGCACAGCGCTCTCCGCTTCGTCGCTGGGCGAGGAGGGCCTCCGGGTCGGGCTGGAGGTGGAGGTGATCCCCGTGCGGGACGACGGAGGCCGGCTCCCCCTCACCCGGGCGGTCGCTGGGACCGCGGTGGACGATCCGTCCGCCTCCGCCCTGGAGCTGGTGCGGGAGGCTGCCTCGTCCCGGGACTGGCGCGAGCAGCGGGTCCCCGACGGCCTCCCCACCTTCGACCTGCCCGGTCCGGCCTCCCTCACCTTCGAGCCCGGCGGCCAGATCGAGATCCGTACGGTACCGGCGGCCTCGGTGGGGCAGGCCACCCGGGGTGCGCTGGAGCCTCTCCGAATGCTTCACGAGGTGGCGGGTCGCCATGGGGTCCGCCTCCTGGCCCGGGGCATGGACCCCGAGGGGAAGGTCGCCGACGTGCCGCTGGGGACGGACACGCCGCGGTACCGCCGGCAGGCAGCCCACTACGACCGCGTCGGACCGTGGGGCCGCAGAATGATGCTGCAGAGCGCGGCCATCCATGTGAACCTCGACCTCGGCGGGCGACCGGTCCGTCGCTGGAGTGTGGCCAACCGCATGGCGCCCTACCTGGTGGCTCTCTTCGCGAACTCGCCTCGGTACCAGGGGCAGGATGCCGGCGTGCGCTCCGTACGGGCGGAGCAGTGGCGGCATCTGGATCCCAGCCGCACCGGCGTGTTCCAGGACGAGCAGGACCCGGCCGGGGAATACCTCCGCTTTGCCCTCGCGGCGCGGGACTTCCTGGGGGCGGGGGAGGGCGCGGAGGCGCGGAGCTTCCGGGCGGGGTGGGAGCAGGGAGCGGACCTCGAGGCGTGGCGGGCCCACCTCACCACCCTCTTCCCCGAGGTGCGGCCCCGCGGCTACCTGGAGGTCCGCTCCATCGACACCCTCCGCCCCGCCTGGCTGGGGGTGCCTGCCGTGGTCCTGGCGGGGATCCTCTACGACCCGCGGTCGCTGGAGGAGGCGCTTCGCCTCCTGCCGCCGGCCACCGAAGAGCGCCTCCTTCGGGCGGGCCGGATGGGACTCGCCGACGAGGAACTCGCCCTCACTGGACTCCAGCTCTTCGACCTGGCCGTGGAGGGGGCGGCGCGTCTGGGCGGGCGGCAGGACGGCGAGATCCTGGAGCGTGCGCGGGCCTTCCGGGACCGGTTTCCCGCTCGACGCCAGGATCCGGGACACGAGAGCGACCCGACGGATCCCTTCGAACCCTGAGCTCGTAGGCCGGGTTGCAGGGGTCAGCTCTCGCCGGCTTCCGGCTCCACCCGAGCCCCTCCGGCGTCCAGTCGGACCACGGCGTGGGCCGGGACGGGGGTCCACTCCGCACCGTCCTCCAACGCCTCCGAGGCCAGGACGGCCCCGGGCAGCACCGGATGACGGCGGGCCAGGTAGAGGGAGTTCGTGCGGTCCACCGAGGAGGTGGAGAGCGCCGTGAGCCCTGTGCCGTCGGCCAGCGCCATGGTGAGCTGGGCCTCCTGGCCCTCCTCCAGGCGAGCCACCACCGCGTCCGCCGCCTGCCGCAGCGCAGCCGAGCGGTCCGCGCCCGCCGCCAGGGCCTCCAGGACCAGCAGAAACAAGGTCTCGGTATCCGAGCTGCCGCTGAGGGCGGCGTAGCGTTCGTCCGAGAGCCCCCGCCGAAGGGCCCGCATGTGCCGGTGGCGGAACTCCGGCACGTACCCGTTCAGGACGAAGCTCCGGCCCTCCAGCACCAGCGGGGGATTCCCGCTGGCGTCGCCGGGAATCCCCGGCGTCGTGTTGCGGAGGGCCGCCAGGGCACACCGGCTCCGGGTCACCTCGAGAACGTCCTGGAGCCCCTCCTCCTGCCAGAGGGGGCGTGACCCGGCCAGACGCCTGGGGGCGCCCTCGGCCCACCACACCACCCCCCAGCCGTCGGCGTTCACCGACCCGGAGAGGAGCTCCCGCGGTGCCCAGCTCTGCCGGAGCAGGCTCTGGTCTCCTCCGAAGACCAGAGGCGCCAGGGGTGCGTCCGCTCCCACGTAGCCTACCCAGCGGCACACCCTTCTAGGCCCCGCCGGCCACGAGCCGACCCAGGAGGGGGAGGTCTACGTTTCCGCCGGAGAGCACCACCACCACCGGCCCCTCCGGATCCACCGGGATGCGAGCCTGCAGGAGGGCGGCCAGGCCTGCGGCCCCGCCCGGCTCCGCCAGCAGCTTGGTCCGCTCCAGGAGGAGCGCCATGGCCTCCACGATCTCGGCGTCGGTGACCAGCACCACCCCGGCCCCGTGCTCGGCCACCAGGGCATGGTTGAGTTCGCCTGCCATGGGCGCCCCCAGCCCGTCGGCGAGGGTGTCCACCCGGTCCAGGTGGACGGCGTGACCCGCCTCCAGGCTCCGAGTCATCCCCGGAGCGCCCTCCGGCTCCACGCCCCAGACCGCCACCCCCTGGCGCACCGAGTCGATGGCGGTGGCGATGCCGCTGAGGAGCCCGCCGCCTCCCACCGGCACGACCACGGTGGCCACGTCCGGGAGGTCCTCCAGGATCTCCAGGCCACAGCTCCCGTGCCCAACCACGACCTCCTCGTCGTCGAAGGGGTGGACGAAGGTGAGGCCCCGCTCGTCCGCAAGCGCGAACGCCTTCTCGAAGGCCTCCGCTGCGGTCCCGTGGAGGATGACCTCGGCGCCGTAACCCCGGCTGGCCTCCACCTTGGTGCGGGAGGCGTGCTCCGGCATCACGACCACCGAAGGCACCCCGGCGGCGCTGGCGGACCAGGCCACCGCCTGGGCGTGGTTGCCGGCGGAGATGGTGACCACCCCCCGGTCGCGCTCCTCGTTGGAGAGCCGGAGGAGTCGGTGCAGCGCGCCCCGGACCTTGAAGGCGCCCGTCTTCTGGAGGTTCTCGCACTTCAGATAGAGGGGGGCGCCCACCCGCTCGGAGAGGGTGCGGGAGCGGAGCAGGGGCGTGCGGTGCACCGAGCCGGCGATGCGGGCCCGGGCGTCTTCGAAGCGATCGCGGTGGAAGGTCGGGGTGGCCACGGCCGGGGCGGAAGCGACGGATGGGCGGGACGGCGGGAGCCGGATGATGCCGCCGCTCGCGGCGGCACGCCAGCCCC
>CAKZOQ010000584.1 GCA_937136445.1 uncultured Gemmatimonadota bacterium | reverse complement strand
GTCTCCACGGCAGCTCCGGTCTCGGCGCCCTCCGCGACGTCGCCCTCGTCGGCTCGGTGGGGGATCTCGATCAGCATGCCATCCCGAGCGATCCTGGCCCCGGGGAAGGCCTGACGGGCCTCCCGACGCAGGGACGAGGAATCGTCGGAGTAGCGGGCCGAGAGGTGGGTGAGGACCAGCCGCCGGGCCCCCGCCGAAGCCGCCAACCCGGCGGCCTGGAGGGCGGTGCTGTGGAAGGTCTCCCGTGCCCGGCGCCGCTCCTCTTCGCCGAAGGTGGCTTCGTGCACCAGGAGGTCGGCGTCCCGCGCGGCCTCGTGCGTGGACTCGGTCGGGCGGGTATCGCCGGTATAGAGGACCGTGCGCCCCGGTCGAGCCGGGCCGACGACATCGGCGGGGTGTACGGTGCGCCCCTCCACCTCCACGGGGCGACCCTGGTGGAGCTCCCCGAAGAGCGGCCCCTCCGGCACGCCCAGACGTCGGGCCGTCTCCACGTCGAATCGACCCAGCCGCTCCTCCTCCACCAGCGTCCAGCCCACGGCGGACGTGCCGTGTTCCACAGCGAAGGCGCGGATGGAGAAGTCGCCCGACTCGATGGCCGCCTCCCCCGGCCGGACCTCCCGGATCTGCACCGGGAATCCGACGCGGTCGGCGCCGAGCTCCACGGCCGTGCGAAGGGTGTCCCCCGCCCCGCGGGGCCCGAAGACCGTCATGGGATCGGTGCGCCCCTGGAGGGCCATCGTCCGGAGGAGCCCGGTGAGGCCCAGGAAGTGGTCGGCGTGGGCGTGGGTGACGAAGACCGCCTCGACGCCGAATCCGGTCTGGTACCGCATCATCTGGCGCTGCGTCCCCTCCCCGCAGTCCCAGAGGAAGAGACGACCCTCCCGCTGGAGGGCGATGCCGCTGACGTTCCGGCCCACGGTGGGGCGGGAGGCGGCCGTGCCGAGGAAGGTGAGGCGGATCATGGGCTGCCGGGATGGGGAGCGGAGTCGGCAAGGTAGCCAAACCCGCGCCTCCCCTCCAAGCGCCGTGGCCAGGATTGGACAGGTGGCGGTCCCCCGGCCTATCCTGGGTCCATCCTACCCACCGCCGGAGTCCAGCCATGCCCTCTCGCCGTCGCTTCCTGGGATCCCTCGCCGCTCCGGCCGCCGCGTCCGCTCTGGGCCTCTCCATACGGCCGGCCTCCCTGGGCGCCCGAGCCATCGACATCGCCGAGACCCTCCGGTCCCACCCGGGAAGCGCCGGCGCCATCGCCCGGGACGAGGACTACTGGACCGAGGTGGCCCGCGCCTTCACCGTGGATCGGAGCCTCCTGAACCTCAACAACGGCGGGGTGAGCCCCTCCCCGGAGTTCGTCCAGGCAGCCATGAAGCGGCACCTGGACTACTCCAACCTGGCCCCCACCCGCACCATGTGGCAGGACCTGGAGCCCCGCCGGGAGGGCGTGCGCCAGCGGATGTCGGACGAGTGGGGCGTGGACGCCGAGGAGATCGCCTTCACCCGGAACGCGTCGGAGTCCCTCCAGACCATGCAGTTCGGCTTCGACCTGGAGCCTGGCGACGAGGTGCTGACGACCACCCAGGATTACGGGCGGATGATCACCACCTTCCGCCAGCGGGAGCGCCGGGAGGGCATCGTGCTGCGGCAGATCCGGATTCCCGTGCCGGCGGAGGACCCCGCGGAGGTGGTGCGGCTCTTCGAGGAGGCCATCACCCCACGGACCCGTCTCCTCCTGGCCTGCCATATGATCAACCTCACGGGGCAGATCCTCCCGGTACGGGAGCTTCAGGCCATGGCCCGGCGCCACGACATCCCCCTCATCGTGGACGGCGCCCACGCTCTGGCCCACTTCGACTTCACCCTGGCGGAGCTGGCGGTGGACAACTACTCCACCAGCCTCCACAAGTGGCTCTTCGCACCCCACGGCACCGGACTGCTGTACGTCCGCCGGGAGAGGATCCCCGAGGTCTGGCCGCTCATGGCGGCTCCGGACACCATGGACTCGGACATCCGGAAGTTCGAGGAGATCGGGACGCACCCGGCGGCCAACTACCTGGCCATCGCCGAGGCACTGACCTTCCACCAGGGCATCGGCCCGGCCCGCAAGCAGGAGCGGCTCGTCTACCTCCGGGATTACTGGGCCCGCCCCCTCCTGGAGCACGACCGGGTACGGCTGCACACGAGTCTGGAGCCCGGCTTCGCCTGCGGCATCGCCAACGTGGAGGTCGACGGCGTGGCGCCCAACGACCTGGTGGCGCACCTGTGGGAGGACCACCGGATCATCGCTACGCCCATCAACCACGACGAGTTTCAGGGGGTGCGCGTCTCCCCCAGCGTCTACACCACCCTGCCGGAGCTGGACCGGTTCGTGGACGCCATGGAGCGGGTGGTCCGGCGGGGTCTGCCGGCCTGAGAGGGGCGCGGGGCCGGAGGTGTGCGCCCCGTGCCGTCCCTCCCCGGATGGAGGGTGGCGGCGTCCAGGGGAAAGGAACCGCGCCGGCTTGCCTCGGGTTTGTGGGGTAGCGAGCCAGGACGGAGTGCGTCCGGGCCCCGAGCCCACGCGAGCCCAGGGAGCAGTGGATGATCATCCGGATCAAGAAGCCGTCGGACGTGGCGTCCTCCGAGATTACGCCCCACGGCGTGTATCTGAACCGTCGGTCCTTCCTCAAAGCCTCGGCGAAGAGCGCGGCGGCGGCGGCCCTGGCCCCCTCGGCGCTCCTGGCCTGCTCCGGGGAATCCGACGCGGCGGAGGCGTCCGGGACGGCCGTGGGCGACGGCGTGGTGGCGACTCCGACCCAGGAAATCCCGCCCCGATTCCAGGGGATGACGTCGGAGCTGGACGAGCCGCTGAACTCGTGGGAGGAGATCACCACCTACAACAACTTCTACGAGTTCGGCACCGGAAAGTCGGACCCGTCGCAGAACTCCGGGGACTTCCGTCCGCGACCGTGGACGGTGGCCATCGAGGGTCATGTGAACAACCCCGGGGAGTACCACCTGGAGGACCTCCTGGCCTTCCCGCAGGAGGACCGCGTCTACCGGCTCCGCTGCGTGGAAGCCTGGTCCATGGTCATTCCCTGGCGGGGCTTCCCCCTGCGGGAGCTCATCAACCGGGTGGAGCCCACCGGCAACGCCCGCTACCTCGAGTTCACGACAGTGGTGCGCCCGCAGCAGATGCCCGGCCAGCGCAGGCCCATCCTGGACTGGCCGTACATCGAGGGGCTCCGGATGGATGAAGCCATGCA
>CAKZOQ010000583.1 GCA_937136445.1 uncultured Gemmatimonadota bacterium | reverse complement strand
GGGAGGCGGTGCGGGCCGGGGTCTTCCTCACCCTGGTGTTCGGAATCGCGCTCTCCGACGCCCGCTTCTACATCATCCCCGACGAGTTCAGCCTGGGCGGAACGGTGCTGGGGGTGGGGATGGCCTTCCTCCCCGGCGGGATCGACTGGCTGACCTCGGTGGTGGGTGCGGCGGTGGGGTACGGGACCCTCTGGCTGGTGGCCGTGGGAGGCACCTGGCTCATCCGCCGGATCTCTCCCGGGCGGCTGGAGGACGCGGGGGTGGACAGCGCCATGGGAGGCGGGGACATCAAGATGATGATGATGGTGGGCGCCTTCGTGGGCGTCTGGGGGGTGGGCCAGACGGTCTTCCTCGGCTCGGTCCTGGCGCTTCTGGTCTTCGGGCTCGTGGCCACCCTCTCCCAGCGGCTCATCCCCCTGGGGGTATTCCTGGCGGCGGCGGGCGCCCTCACCTACGTCTGGGGCGACGCCATGCTGGCGTGGTACCTCTACGACGTCGTGGGCATGGTGCCCCCCGGCTGATCACGCCCGGGTCGGGCCCGGCAGTCGGGTCCGGGGGTCAGGGGTCGGAGCAGTCCCGCTGATACCCGCAGTTGAGGCACACCACCTTGCAGTGCCGGTCCAGGACAGGCCCTCCGCAGAGCTCGCACACCTTCCCTGGGGTGCCTTCCGCCCACCGACCGTGCGGTCCCGAGGGACCGGGGGACGCCTCCGGGTCTTCGTCGGACGCCCCGTACCCCGTCCGGATTCCGTCGTCGTCTTCGGCCACCGGTCCGGCCTCAGCCGTCTGCGGGTCCATCGTCGTTCGCCACCCTACCCTCGCCGATTCCCTGCCGAAGGTAGGAGCGGGAGAGGGCCACGTAGTGCTCCCCGCCGCCCTCGATCCACCGCGCCGCGTTCCCCTCCAGCGTCTTCTTCACCCGTCCAGGAACCCCCGCCACCAGGCTCCGCCGGGGGATCTCGGCGCCTTCCAGGATCACGGTGCCGGCCGCCAGGAGGCACTCCTCGCCCACGTCGGCGTTCTGGAGGACCACCGCGTTCATGCCGACGACGGTACGGTCCCCCACCCGACAGCTCTCGATCTTGGCCCCGTGCCCCATGGTGACGTCTGCCCCCACCACCGTGGGGCCCCAGTCGCCTACGTGGACCATGCACTGGTCCTGGATGCTGGTCCGGGGTCCGACGACGATGCCATGGCTCGGGTTGTCGCCCCGGAGGACGGCACCGAACCAGACGCTGGACTCGGGCCCGATCTCCACGTTGCCGACGATCACCGCGCTGGGCGCCAGGAAGGCGGTGGGGTGGATGCGGGGCTCCACGCCGTCGAAGGGAAGGACCACCGCCACCCTCAGGGTTCCTCGGGACGGGTGGAGGTCGATGGGCCGCCGGGCAGTCGCGTGAGTCGGGCCCGGATCACCTGAGTGTCGGTGGCCTCCATGATCTCGATTCGCACGCCCTTGCGCTCCAGTGTCTCTCCGGCGGTGGGCACGTAGCCCATCTCCTCCAGGATGTAGCCGTTGAGCGAGCGGTGCTCCGCCACCGGCATGGAGAGGTTGAAGGCGTGGTTCACCTCCCGGAGGTCCACTCCGGCGTCCGCCACCATCTGGTTCCGGGAGACGCGGACGATCTCCTCCTCGTCGACGTCGGTCTCGTCCACGATCTCGCCCACCAGCTCCTCGAGCACGTCCTCCAGGGTGACCAGCCCCTCCACCCCGCCGAACTCGTCGGCGACGATCCCCATGTGGATGCGCCGGGCTTGGAAATCCTGGAGGAGCTGCCCCAGCGAGAGGGACCCGGGCACGAAGAAGGGTTCCCGGGCCAGCTCGGCCAGCGGGACCTCGGTACGACCCTCCACCCAGGCCTGGTAGGCCTGACGGATGTAGAGGATGCCCGTGATCTCGTCCACCGACCCCTCATAGACCGGGACCCGGCTGAAGGGGACGTCCCGGAGCCCGTCGATGATCTCGCCCAGGGTCTGCGTGCCGTCGTAGGCGAAGATATCCACCCGGGGCGTCAGCACGTCCCAGGTGGTGAGCTCATCCAGGCGGAAGGCCCGCTCCACCAGGAGGTTCTCTGCCTCCTCGAGGATGCCGGCCTCCTCGCCGATCTCCTGGATCTCCCGGAGCTCCCGCTCCTCCCGGCTGAGCTCCGGTTCGTCCTCGTTGCCCAGCGCACCCTCCAGCTGGACCAGGGGTCGGGCCACCGCCTGCACCCCCCGAGCCAGCCGGATCAGCAGCGGCGCCGAGGCCAGGGCCAGCTTCACCGGCGCACGGGCGGCCAGAAGCCGGGGAAGGACGTCGCCGACGCTGAGGAGCAGGAGCAGCACGCCGGCAGCCACCAGCGCGCCGCCCGGGAGGCCGGCCTGCTCCACCCCCAATAGAGTCGCCAAGACCGCTGCCGTGACGGCGAGGGTGGTCACCACCAGCCGGATGCTGGCCCGGGTCCGGTGGGGCTCCGCCCGGAGCTGCACCAGGGACTCGGCGCCGGTGAAGCCCTCCTCCTGGAGGGTCCGCAGCCGGGAAGGGCTGACGTGGAAGGCTGCCGTGGCAGCCGCGGTGAGGAGCGCGCAGAGGGCGAGGAGGGCCGCGATCCCCCCCAGCAGGGTCCAGGTCACCGTCGATCCCCGCCTGGTCCCGACGGAAGGGGCGGGGGCTCGGTACTTCGGCTCAGCTCCACGTAGCGGACTCCTTCAGCAGTTCAGCGATGATGTCGCGGGCACTCCGACCGTCCGCTTCGGCCTCGAAGTTGGCCACCACCCGATGGGCCAGCACGGCCGGGGCCACACGGCGGACGTCCTCCAGGGTGGGCACGGGAACGCCCCGTGCGGCGGCCCGGGCCTTGGCACCCAGGACCAGATACTGGGAGGCCCGCGGTCCGGCACCCCAGGATACGTAGCGCTGGGTCACCGCCGCCGCCTCCTCGCCGGGGCGGGTGGAGCGGGCCAGCCGAACGGCGAAGGACACCAGGGAAGGGGGCGCGGGGATCCGTCGCACCAGGTGCTGAAGCTCGATGAGCTCCCGGGCGTCGACCACCGCCTCCACCACCGCCTCCTTGTCGCCCGTCGTGATCATGGCGACCTGCTCCTCCTCGTCCCGGCTGGGGTACCCGATGGGAAGCTCGAGCATGAAGCGGTCGAGCTGGGCCTCCGGCAGGGGGTAGGTGCCCTCCTGCTCGATGGGGTTCTGCGTCGCCAGGACGAAGAAGGGCTGCTTGAGTTCGCGGGTGGTGCCGCCTGTGGTGACC
>CAKZOQ010000582.1 GCA_937136445.1 uncultured Gemmatimonadota bacterium | reverse complement strand
CCCATCTCGACCGTCGGCCTCCTCTCGGCCGTCCCGACCGTCGGGGAGCTCCCGGCCATCCTCTCCTCCCCGACCCTCGCGTCCGCCTAGCTGACCCCGGGGTAGGGCACCTGCACCACGACACGAGGCCCCCCGACGCATCTCGCGCCGGGGGGCCTCGGTGCATCCGGCCCGGGCAGGCCGTGCGTCAGCGCGGAGGTGCCGCCGACCGCTCCACCTCACCGTCCGCCGTGAGGCGGAAGGCTGCGGGCCATACGGCCTCCTCGAAGACCGTCGTCGCTGCGCCTTCCAGACCCGGGGGCGGCGTCAACGAGAAGCCGTCCAGTCGGAACGGGGTCACCTCGTAGCCCAGATCGGTCAACGCGCCGGCGGTCACCGAGCTCAGCGGGAAGCTCTGATCCACCCCGCTGACGTACGCGCCCGTCATGAGCTCGATGCCCAGGGTCGCCTCGCTCCAGTGGACGTAGTCGGCCCACGGGTCCCCAACGTCGTCATCCTGCACCGGAACCGGCGTGGCGCCCTCGGAATCCCCGGGGAGATTCCGGAAGGCGGCTACGGCCGCCGGCCCCGTGAAGTGGGGATCGGAACCCAGGCCGTCCAGCGCGTCCCGCCAGGCGTCGATGGTACCGATGCCCAGGGCGTGTCCCACGAGATGACGTGCCAGCGCCTCGCCCGAACCGGTGCCGGTGAGCGTGGCCGCGTCGAAGGAGACGAAGGCCACCGCCGGGAGGCCGCCGTCCTCCGCAGAACGCGTCACGCAGGGCCCCACGGAGGGGGTCCCACCGTTCACCACCACCAGGAGGAGGTCGTCCACCATCCGGTCCAGTGGGCCGATGCCCTCTTCGCACGCGCCGCCCTCGAGCTGCACCGACACGTCCGGGAGGTCCCCGGTGAGGATCTCCTCCCAGTGGGTGGCGGCAGCGGAGATGAGCGCCAGCTCGTCCTGGGCCGAACCCTGACCGCTCCCGATGACGGTGATGTTGAAGCCCTGCTGGGTCACCTGGACGAAGACCGAGTCCTGGAGGTCCCCGCGGGTCGCCGTGATCCAGGCGGTGCCGGGACCCTGCGCGTCGATGAAGACGGAGGGTTCCACCGTGTAGGTGGCGGGCGACACGGCCGCGACGGTGGCGACCTCGGCGTCGGAGGTGGTCCACACCGCCTGCCCGCAGCAGAGGTCCGTCTCGGCGTCGGAGGAGAAGACCGGACGCACGGTCCGGGATTCGCCGGGAAAGAGCCGGAGCGTGTCCTCGACCACCTCGAGGGTCAGGCCGGCAGGCTCCTCCACCGTCAGGGTCAGCGAGTCGGCGGCCCCGTCCAGCTCGGCCACCACCGTGGAGGTGCCGGGCGTGAGGGTCTGGATGATGGCCATCGCCGCCCGGGTGGAGTCCACGTAGAGGTCCAGAACCTCACCGTCGCTGTTGCTCCAGGAGACGTCCAGCGAATCCGGCGTGAAGGTGAACCCGTTGGCGTCGAAGGCCTCCACGGGAGCGTCGAACTCCACGAAGCTCTCCAGGGTGTCGGTGTCCGGAAGGGCCGCCGTGGTCCCCACACGATCCTGGTAGACGTTCACCGCCACCGCCTTCTGGTCCACCACCACGGGGATGGCCCGAGTGAGGGAGGTCCCGCTCACCCGCACCGTCAGCGTCGTCTCACCCTCGGAACGGGCGATGAGGGTCGTGTCCCCCACGATCTCGGCGATGTTGCTGTTGGTCACCGAGTATTCGTAGTCGGCCTGCACCGGCGTCCCGAGGACGTCTTCGGCGGAGACGTCCACCCACGCGGTGGCCTCCAACGCGTCGAGCTCGATGGATTCCACGTCCACCTCGAGCACGGCCACACCGGTGTCCACCTCGACCTCGAGCTGCGCCCGTGCGTTCCGGGCCACGGCGGAGATGGTGGCGAACCCTTCGCTGATGGCGGTGACCATCCCGCTGGAGCTCACCGAGGCCACGCCGGAGTTCGAGGAGGACCATGAGACGGCGGAATCCAGCGGCTGGCCGAGGGCGTCGAAGACCTGCGCGTTCACCAGGGCCGTGGAACCGATCTGCGCGAAGAGAAGGTCGTCGCTGGGGATGGCCACAGAGGCGGGGAGCCGGGTGACGGTCACGACGGCGGTGTCCGAGAGGTTCTGGATGGAGGCCACGATCTCCGCGGTGCCCTCGGACCGCGACTCCAGGATGCCGGACTCGTCCACGGTGACCACGCCGCCGTTCAGCGACCGCCAGTTGACGGTGAAGCCGGAGGCGGTGCCGCCTGCCGTGGTGAGGACCGAGGCGCTCAGGGTGTCGCGCGCCCCCACCCAGGGGATGAGCACGGATCCGGGGGTGATCTCCACCCGCAAGGCCGTACGTCCCAGTTCGTCGCCGACGCCCAGGATGCCAGGGTCGTCCGAATCACAGCTGACGAGCACGACCGCAGCCAAGAGCGCGGCGGCGGTTCTCCATGCGGGAGCGTGGCGCATTCGACGTGGTTCCAGGTTCTCGGGTAGCGGCGGAATCCCCGGGGAGACGCGCCATGAAGCCCGTTCCCTGGGAGACGATCCTCATTGTAAACAGTAGTTTATCGGCCTCCCGGTCGCCAGTTCGTCTCCCACGGCCCGGGGGCTACCGTGTCTGACCGTCCAGGGCCTCCTGGAGATCGGGCCCTGCCGCTCAGCCGAGCTCGATGCTCCCCGAAGGCGTCTCGAGGACGGCACGGAGGCCTGGACTCGCTCCGCCCTCCACCGTCACGGGGAGCCCCAGGGCGTCCAGGCTCGCCTGGACCGGCCCGGGTTCGGGGTGGACCCCGTGGAGCGAAGCCACCCGCCACCCGAGGCCCTCCCCCGCCCCGGGATGCGGGCTGTCCAGCCAGTCGATGAGGAAGGGCACCACCCCGCCGGCCCGTGATGCCCACGGGTCCGTCACCCTCCAGCGCAGCATCGCGCCGTCCGTCCGTTCCCGGCTCCCTTCCTGGACGCCTCCCAGCGCCACCCCAGCGGCTTCCGCCCGGGCCGTCGCCTCGTCGAGGTCGGGGGTGCGGGCGCACCAGGTCACCAGCCTCGGCTCCTCGATCTCGTCCAGCCCGAACCACCGGGGCCGCGGCGGCTCCGGCTGGTCCGGATCGACGCCGACGACCTCGACGTAGACGTCGTTCCCCAGGGAGAGGAGGGCGTTGCGGGTCCCGATTCCGGGGTGACGGCCGCCGGGGTACGGGCGGACTCCGAGCCGTTCCTCCGTCCAGTCCACCGCCCGCTCCAGGTCCC